>JBEBCV010000038.1:0-12579 GCA_041157505.1 Chloroflexota bacterium
GCCATCATCACAACATTGTTCATTGCCAAAGTGCCCTTCAGTAGTCTTCGCTTGAATACCTTGGGACCCAAACGCTTTTATCTTTGGGCATGGTTTCTACCAGTTGTATTGACTCTGCTAAGCGGATTGTTCACGGTGTTGTTCGGCATTGCAAAATTAGATTTGAACTTCACCATGATACGCACAGCCATGGAAGCTGCAGCAGGTGGAAATGAAGTTCCTGTTGAAGTGATCGTACTATCACAGACTTTGCTTGCATTGACGTTGGCACCATTCCTCAACATGTTATTCACAATGGGAGAAGAACTCGGCTGGCGTGGATTTTTACTTCCGCGTTTGATGCCGCTAGGACAATGGAAAGCTGCATTATGGAGCGGTGTGATCTGGGGAGTTTGGCATGCACCTGTTATTGTTCAGGGACATAACTATCCGGGCTATCCAGTTCTGGGTGTGTTCATGATGATCATATTTTGTATCTTGTTGGGCACCATCATTACATGGTTGTATATCAACACAAAGAGTCCCTGGGTGGCAGCACTTGCACATGGATCTGTAAATGCCATTGCGGGAGTTCCTGTGTTGTTCCTGGCACCGGGTTTCAATATGGCGTTTGGCGGAACGCTTGCCGCACCAACAGCATGGATCGGCATGGCACTATTCATTGCATGGCTGGTGTGGACAAAACGCTTTCCTGTTCAAGAACAAGTGGGGGAAGTTGTATCAACACCAAGTGGTATTGGAAATGAAGTTCTAAATTAGAACATTTGTTCTTTTGGCAAAAGACAAAAAAATGGGCGACTCATCATCGCCCATTTTTTTATTCCAAACTAGTTGGCGCGGTTCCCACTACTTGATCTTCATTTTCTATTGGAGGAGTTTTTCTTACAAGAAATGCAACAGCGCGACTCTTATTGGCATCCATGATCAGATCCATGTGAGCATTGGAAAGATAATCTTCAATGGCGATCAATTTCAACGCTGCCACAACCCGGGGATTTTCAATGGAGATGAATTCAGCGAGACGGTTTGGAGTGCTGTAGAAAAAGTCACGTTTGAAGATGGTATCTTCATCATCAAGGAACACACCCAACGGATAGATATTGGCTTCCATGAGATCCTGGAAAAAGTGTGTACCAAAAGATGGCTCGGGCGATGCCCCTACTTCTTCGCCTGCAAGTTCGACCAAAGCACGCGAATTGTAAATATCACTATATGAAACGTGAACACCCAGATCTGGGGTGGATGTTCCCCAGCGACCTGGTCCCACCGCAATGAAGGTTTGATCTTTTAGTGCAGAGTTGAGTTGACCAATGGCACGTTCCAACTGAGTACGTTCGGCTTGAGATTGAAGGCTGAAATATCCTTCGGAAGG
Source organism: Chloroflexota bacterium (assembly GCA_041157505.1). Taxonomy (GTDB): domain Bacteria; phylum Chloroflexota; class Anaerolineae; order Anaerolineales; family Villigracilaceae; genus Villigracilis. The sequence continues at coordinate 1,373 of JBEBCV010000038.1, forward strand.
AACGAATAGAACATAGCGGATATTTTCCACTGCACCCTGCGGAACCATGGTTTGCGATGAAAAGATGATCTTTTCTGTTTCAAGGTCATTTGGTATTTGCACTTCATTCGCTTCATGGATATGGCTTTGCGGACGACACTGCAAAATGGTAATGCGGACATCTGGCTGCTCATCTGGGTTGACGATCTCCACTGTGAACTCTGTGTCAACCGGAGAGCCATAGTGAGTTTCAAGCAAAGTCAACGCGGCACGCATGGACTTGGAGAAAGGAGTCCGCGATAGTAAACCGTCGAAGGTGATGACCAGTTTCTCGGTAGAGTCGATGCGGGAACGGATCGGGGCGAGGTATCCATCCTGTTCCACTTGGGCAATGTAGCGCAGGGGATCATAATCCGGATGAAGTGCGTCGCGCACAGGGATGGTGACAAAAGTATTTGCTTCAAGGTCGATCGCATCAAGCCTTTGCTGCGAATAACGTTTGATGGTGCGGACATCTGAAGTTGAATGCAGACGGGGATGACTAAGAGCGACCAGACGCGGATAATCATTTGTAACCATGTCGACCGCACGTGTGCCAAGCCCGCAAACGAGACGAAGAAATCCATCATCCTGTTTGATCTGTGGTGACCAACGGAAAAGATTTCGGCTGAATGCCACACCAGCTCCATGGGGAAAGTAATATTTACCAACTTTTTCACCTTCCACGATCTGAATGAGAATACCAATGCGTTCATCATAGTCAGCAAGGTCTTTGGTATGACGATAGATCAGCGCGTCGGGATTCATAACGCTTGCATAAATCTTGGCGATGGCATGGGTCAAGGCGGAAAGGCGTTCGGCATGTGTACCTTGATTGGGCAGAAAGATGCTTTCATATTTACCAGCGAAGGATGTGCCAAAATTATCTTCCAACAAACTGGAGGAGCGAACGATCAACGGACGGTCACCCGCTTCAAGCAAAACGCGTTCAAGGCTTTCAACAACTTCAGGTGGAAATTCGCCTTTGTAGAATTCCTCGCAAAGTTGTGGATAGTCCTCGCGCATCTGTGCTTCAGACTTGTACTTCTGTCCATTCCACCCGCCAAGTTCGTTCAAAGACATGAAGTTGTAATACACATCAGAACCAAGATAATACGAGACGGGCAATTTGAAGCGGTTGCGAATATCGGTGGGCGCCGTCTCTCTGAGGATACGCATGGCGAGCAACATCCCTGCGGCTTTACCACCGATCTTTCCGCCGCCGATCTTGCGCCGGTTGATCTCACGCAGGTCTTCCACTGTGAACCACTGACGTGCGATCTTGATGTACTTCAACTGGTCACTGATCATGGTGCGGATCAGCACGGCGATGATGGCTTGAAGTCTCGCTTCGTATTTTTCCTTGTCTGCATCAGGCATAGACTCGATCATCTCTGCCTGTTCAAAAAGCAATTCCTGCGGGGCAAGTTCGGGGTTGACCCAGACAAAATCTGAATCAATATTGCCGCGCTCTGCCAACACCTGACGGACAATATCCTCAAATTCCGAATAAGGCAGGTTATAGGCAAAGTAAAAATCGGTGAGCGAATCTTTCACACGGGTAAGGCGCATCAGCCAAACTTCGTTCGACTCTTCTGTGAGCGGGTCTTTGATCCCTTCAAGTATCTGTGACTCAACGGCTTTACGTTTTACTTCCTCGTCAAAAACTTCCTTGCGGACAATGCCGCGCGAGAACAATGCTTTTCGCATTTGGTGACGAATGCGGTTGCTGAGAATGGGGTATTGGCTCAAAGAGAGCAAAATGCGAAGGACATTATCAATGGATACGCGGGGGAGGGTCATGTGATACCTTTTTGACTGAAAACGATTGACGATGGAGCGATGATCTATTGCCCGATTCTATAACAAAAAATCCGCCAGACTCTCATCTGGCGGATTCCAATCACTTTGCAAGGTTAGCCCAAATGCATCGGCATGATGACATGCAAGAAGTTGTCATCACCAACCGGGCGCACAACGCCTGGGGCATTCTGAGCTGTGGTTTCAAGCGCCACGTTCGGGGTCTTGATCACTTCTAGCGCTTCACGCAGGAACTTGACGTTGAACGCGATCAACACACCGCTGCCATCCACTGTAGCTTCCACAATGGTTTCGTTCTTGCCAGTCTCTTCCGAAGTCGCGGAGATCTCAACTTCGCTGGGCTGCATTTCGCCATTGGATTGTTTGATATCCAAACGCGCCACATTCGAGCCTTCACGGGCAAAGATCTCAGCCTGCTTGCAAGCTTTGAGCAACGCCGCGGTTGACACGAGTGTGCGTGATTTGTAATTACGCGGAATGATCTGATGATAGTCGGGGAAGGTGCCATCGATCAATTGTGAGACCACTTCCACATCCTTCACACGGAAGAGGACTTGTCCACGTTGTTTGGGGACGACCATGTAAATGGGTTCTTCTGGATCATGTGCCACACGAGCCAGTTCATTCAACGCCCGCGAAGGGATGATGATATTGAGCGCATCTTTCACTGCATGGGCAAGCTGACCTTTGCGCACCGAAAGACGGAAACCATCAGCTGCCGCCATCGTAACCTTATCCTTCTCAACCTGCATCAACACGCCCATCAACACCGGGCGGGCTTCATCGGTCGAAGCGGCAAACACCACTTGTTGGATCATTTCCTTGAAATCTGCCACATTCAATTGCACAGCATCTTTCATTTCGGGGGTGGGCATGGGCGGGAATTCCTGCGCGTCGATGCACTTGATATCGTTGTTCGACGAACCACCCTTCACATGTAAATTCTGGGTTTTAAGATCAAGCGTCAACTGCACCTGATCGCCCGGCAAGGTATTGACCAGATCTGATAAAGTGCGCGAGGGAACCGTTGTTGAACCGTTCTCGTCGATACGAGCAGGGATCCAACACGTAATGCCCAACTCAAGATTGGTGGCAGAAAGTCGCAAGCGACCTTCGTCTGTGGCGATCAAAATATTCGAAAGAACAGGGAGGGTACTGCGCGAGGATACCGCGCGCGAAACAATACTAAGACCACGGGCAAGATTCTCTTGAAGGACGGTTACTTTCATGGTGCGCCTCGCTTAATAGGTTACAAATTTTTCAAAAGTATATCATTAAGAAAGAAGGAGGTCACGTTTGCAGCGTGACCTCCTCACTATTAGAACCCCGTCACCATTGATATGCCAAACATCAACAACCCAAATAACAACTGACACGCAAACAACGCTGCAAACACATATGCCACATACGTCCAGATCGAGGTAGTGCGCTTGGAGGATTGCGGGCGTAGGTCCTGCCCTTCAGCCAGAGACTTCGCCGAATCAGCTGCCTGCTCAAAGTCATTCATCCAGAACACGCCCGCCGCCTCATCACTGACGATGAGCTTGTTCCCGCTAAAGGACCGTAGCCACGCCTCGACCGTTTCTGGCGTATTCACAGCAATAGAACCGGGCAAAATGACCGCATCTGCTTTTAAGTCAGAAGGTATCCCTGCATTCACGTCCACCACCATCAGCGGAACATCATGTGCGCGCTTTGCAAAGACAGCCTTTACTGCCACACCAAACTTACCATCACGATCGAAAACCACAACCTGGTATTTCGATTGTTTTTCCGCAAGGACATCCGCTCGCGCAGTGCCATCGGCACGCAAGGCAAGCAGGTGATACACCAGCAAAACGATGAACAAGATCAAGGTCGCCAGTTGATTGAGCACCGCCGTCCAAAAATCGGACGAGCCGCCGCCCAATGCGGTATTGACGAGGTTAAAGACCAATGTCCCTGCTGCCACCATCCCGCCAATGACCGACGCGAACAACACAAGATAGAGATAAGCCTTGCGAATCACAGACCGACGAGCATGGTCACCCATATCATTATCGGCAAGAGCCTGTGCCTGGGCAGAACGCCAGTTCACCAGCCAAACAGGCAAGCCAACCACCAAGGTGGCAATTGCGCCCGAAAGCGGCTCACGGATGCCTGCATCGCTCAGATAATTATTGCCCAATACAAGGTCGATCAAGACCGAGAGCAAAGCGATCAAACCAGCCACTGTTGCGGCAAGACCTAAAAACGAAAGGACATAGGTATATAAGCGATGTTTCCCCGCACGCCGTGGAAGATTCTCGTCAAAGGCAAATTGCTGGCTAAGCCATTTGCCATAGTATGCCCAGATCACCCCGAACGGAACCGCGACAGAGATAGGTCCGCCAAGTTCACGGATGAATTCATTGGTTGATTGACCATCTCCAAGCAGTTGCTGAAGGAGTTGATACAGCAAGTCGCCGCATGAAACAAGGAAGACGATCACTCCACCAAGCGTGAGCAGGTAAAGAAGCCCAAGGCGTAGATAAGACTCTTTTTCGTCAGACTCAACCAGCGCGTCCTGTAAGAACCGCCAGGCGTAATACCAGATCGGTGAGCCGATCACCATCAAAGCGATGGCATTGACCGCAGTCTCCCCTCCGATTTCTCCAAGCACCCCGGTAGGGAAGGAGAAGGCATATGAGATGGCTTGCTGCACACCATAGACCGCCATCAGCAGACCGTATAACACCCACACAAAGCGATACAGGCGGCGTATCTCGGCAAAGCTTTCCGGCTCGGAAAGAGTCTTCCAATTTGAGCGGAGCACATTCCAGAAATATGCGGCGATCAGGAGGTTGATAACGATGGCAATAAGGTTATCCAACCAGGTTTGAGACCCACCGACCACGGCACGATATGCAGAGAGCTGGGCAGACGAAAGAATAGTGCGGTTGATGAACGCCAGCAGGTTTTGAACAACTGGGATCAGTGCGCCAAGCAGGATGCCATACAAGAACACCGCACGGATACTAGCCGAATGTTCCTCATCATCTTTGGATGAGACGTTCTGCGCCCATGCCCAATGGATAAGGAAGATCGGCACGCCTACAAAGATCAACGCCAGGGCAGATGCCAGGTTGGAGGCATTGTTCGTAATATCCTGCGGGTTAAAGATGGAACGTAACAGACCAATAATGCCCCACAGCACCACTTCGATGCTGATGGCAGATACAGCGTAAAAATAAAGGCGACGAATTGTTTTCATAGTTGATCCTTCGTCATGCAAGGCGTGACAGCAACAAAGCCATCACCACCCACGCAATGACGTGAAAAGTTACGGCTTATACGGTTCCTGATACCAGTTCCAATCCCAAAAATTGTATGGCAGTGAGCTAACCTTCCACGCGCCATCCTGTTCCACCAAAAGGGCACGGTCTGGGCTGCCAGTGCGGCTGGAGAATGGGTCGCTATAGGAATAATAAATCGTCAGATCAACCACCGCTTCATCGCCAGTAATGGTTGCTTCACCAAAATCCACACCACTGCCATCCGGGTTGACCATGCCATTGAGGAAAGATTGTCGGAACTCTTCATAGGTGGGCTTGTTTTTCAAGTCAGCCAGGTAGCCATAAGCTTTTTCATAATCCTTGTTGATCACAGCCAGCACATAGTTATGCGCCACACCTTCTGGTGTATCTTCTGGCAGATAATCACGTTTGTCTTGCCGGGTAAAGAAGAGCACAAGCGCCAACACCACCAGCGCACCAACACCAATAAGAATGCCGGTTAGAAATTTATCTTGTTTCATAAGGATGCCTCCATAATTTAACTGTACTCCAATTTGACGAAAAAGGCATTCCAAAAGTTTCACACTTGAAGCCAGCATCCAATCACTTTATACTCATCCCTGAGGAAAATTCTTAGCAAGAGCATGACAAACGAGTCTTTTAATTTCAGTTCCGCCATCGAAGATTTTCGCAGTGCCCGCCAGCGCGCTTCCATTCAAGAGGTGATCGCGCGGGTGATGGGGCGCTCCAACAAACTTTTATCGTATGAAGACGTTGCAAAAAAATTGCGCCTGCAAAACCGCACCGAGCGCGGACTTAAGAACATTCCACTCGATGCGATCGTTGGTAGCGTGGGGCGTTACACCGATTTCACCCGTACCTTCCTGCCCCTGCAAGATAGCGACCGGGAACGCTGGGCAAGTGTCAAAGCTGCCATGGTCAATGGAGCTGGTCTGCCGCCAATAGAGGTGTATCAAGTGGGAGAAGCCTATTTCGTGCTGGATGGCAACCATCGTGTTTCGATCGCACAGCAGGAAGGCATGAAATCCATTGAAGCCTATGTCACTGAATTTAAGACAGACGTCAACCTCACCCCTGAAACCGATCTCGATGACCTCATTATCAAAGCCGAGTATATCGATTTTCTCGAAAAGACCGGGCTCACCGATGCCCGCCCGAACGTGGACCTGAGTGTCACCATCCCTGGTCAATACGAAAAATTAATGGAACAGATCGATGTGTACAAGTATCTGGATGAGGATGAGAAAAAGCAGACCAGCACGCTTCAAAACGCCGCCGCGAACTGGTACGACACCATGTACATTCCCCTCGCTGAATCCATCCGCGACCGCGAATTGCTGCAATGGTTCCCCAAACGCACCATCACCGACCTTTACATCTGGATCTCGGAGAACCGTTCTGCTCTCGAAAAAGAGCTGGGGTGGGAGTTACAGTCTGATGTCGCAGCCACAGACCTGATCTTGAAAAGAAGCGTCGCATCTGAGTCCGGCAGTTGGCGCAAAGCCCGTACCATCGCACGCTATACCGACCATCTCTTTGAAGATATCCTCATCCCCCTCAGCGGACAAGAAGAAAGCTGGGATGCACTTTATCAAGGCATTGTGATTGCCCAACGAGAGAACGCCCGTTTACACGGTTTGCATATTGCAAAGACAAAAGAAGATGCAGAAGGCTCCGAAGCACAAGAGATGAAGCAGCGTTTTGAACAGGTCTGCAAAGATGCAGGTGTGCAAGGCAGCCTCGCTGTAGATGTGGGCGACATCACCCAACGCATCATCGAACGTGCCATCGTTACAGATTTGATCATTGTCAAACTCGTCAACCCGCCGGGGTCTGGGTTATCTGTTTTGAATTCACCCTTCCGCGCCATCATAGAGAAATCATCTCGTCCACTCATCACGGTTCCCAGGGGGGCAACTCCCTTCACGCGCGCCTTGCTTGCCTTTGATGGTTCAGACCTTGCCAAGGAAGCCCTGTTCGTCACAGCCTATCTGGCAGAGATGTGGAAAACCGAAGTAACCGTCTTCACCGCCCGCGAAGACAAGACCTTGAAAGAAAATGTACAGGATTATGCCCGCCGTTATATGGAACTGCACGAAGTGGAAGCCAAATATGTTCTCAGCGAACAGAAAGAGCCGCGTCATCTGCCGGATATCGCCGCCGAATATGATGCCGACTTGGTCTTAATGGGCAGCCACAGCGGCAATAAACTTCAACAAGTCCTCGTTGGCAGCATGGTGGATGCCACCCTGCGTGAATCGAGTATCCCAACTTTTATTTGCCGCTAAGTATTAATCCATACCAGAGCAGGGGGAAGGGGAAAATCAATCACGGTATACTAAGCTTATCTTTCAACAAGGAGATTTCTTATGACCGTTTCTGCGCCTCGTTGGGACCTGACCAACGTCTACCCATCCCTTGATTCAAAACAATTCAAGTCTGCCATCAAGAAATACAAATCCCAGCTCGATGAGTTGGAAACCTTCCTCAAGAAGGCTGAAAAAGCCAATGCCAAGACCGAACCGAAAAAACTTGGCAAGCTCCTCGGTGAAGCATCTGACCGTTTCAACGAGATCCTTGAACTTTCAGGCACTCTCAGTTCTTACCTGTACTCTTTCATCACCACCGATTCTCGCAACAAAGATGCCATGCGCATCTTTTCTGAGTTCCAGCAAATGAGCGTGCAGGCAAGCGTTCTTCAGACCCAATTCACTGCCTGGGCAGGGACTCTTGGCAAACCTGCCATCAAGAAAGCAGTGAAGACCAATGCATCCGCCAAGGCGCATGAATTCATTCTGCTTGAATCGGCAGAACAAGCAAAATACCTGATGAGCCAAGCCGAAGAAACCCTCGCTGCCGAATTGACCCTGAGTGGCGGCTCCGCTTTTGGCAAACTTCAAGGGACTCTCACCTCACAAATGACCGTGGACTTTGAACTTGACGGTGAAGTGAAAAAGATGCCCATGCCTGCACTCATCAACCTGCGTTCACATCCCGATGAGTCCGTTCGCCGCCGCGGGTATGAAGCTGAGAACAAAGCCTGGGAAGGTGTGCAGGAAACCCTCGCCGCTTGTTTGAACGGCGTCAAAGGCGAAACCCTCATCCTCGACCGCAAACGTGGACGTGAAGACAATGTTCACGCCTCCATTGACTCCGCCCGCATTGACCGCGCCACTCTTGAAGCCATGCTGGGCGCCATGCGCGATTCCTTCCCCATGTTCCGCCGCTACTTCAATCACAAGGCAAAGCTTATTGGCAAAGAAAAACTCGCCTGGTGGGATCTCTTCGCCCCGCTTGGCAAGACTGACAAAGTCTATTCATGGGAAGAAGCCCGTGATTTCATCGTCACCAACTTCAATAAGTTCTCGCCAGAATTGGGTGCCTTTGCCAAACATGCCATGGACAATAACTGGATCGACGGTGAGCAACGCGAAGGCAAACGCGGCGGCGCGTTCTGCATGGGCGTTCCTGCTGTAAAAGAAAGCCGCATCCTTGCCAACTTCGACGGCTCCTTCGACCAGGTCGGCACTCTTGCACATGAATTGGGTCACGCTTTCCATAACGAATGTGCCTATCAGGCTGGCAAAACTGAATTACAACAAGCCACACCCATGACCCTGGCCGAGACCGCTTCCATCATGTGCGAAACCATCGCCACCGAAGCCGCCCTTGCTGAAACCACCGATCGCGATGAAGTGCTTGCCATCCTCGAAGCGCAGATGAACAACGCTTCCCAGGTCGTAGTGGATATTTACTCACGCTATTTGTTTGAGAAGGAAGTCTTTGAACGCCGCGCCAAATCTGAACTCTCTGCCGACGAGATCAACGACATCATGGAACGTGCGCAGAAAGCCACCTTCGGTGACGGCTTGGATGAGAAATACCTGCAAAAATATATGTGGACCTGGAAGCCGCATTACTATTCTGCTGGGTTCTCGTTCTATAACTATCCGTACACCTTCGGTTTGCTCTTCGCCACCGGCTTGTATGCCATCTATAAAAAGCGTGGTGCAGAATTTGTGCCCGCTTATAAAGAATTGCTCGCCACCACTGGTGAAGCCAACGCCGCCGACCTTGCCGATAAGTTCGGCATCAACATCCGCACCAAGAAGTTCTGGGCAGACAGCCTCGCCATCATCGGCAAACGCGTCGACCGCTTCTGCGAACTGTAATCAACCATGCAAAACGAGGACGGTAGAACTACCGTCCTCGTTTTGTTATAAAATGAAGAGCATGAAAAGATCTTTATTCCTTGTAACTGCACTGATGTTGGCAACCTTCGCCTGCCAAACCCTTGCACCTCAAACCGAGACTGTTGCAAAGATTTCACGTCCGCAGCTCAGTGTTCCGCTCACCGAAGCAGATGTTTCACGCATCGATGTGCATGAAGCCAAAGCCGCCATTGACTCAGGTCAAGCCATTCTCGTTGATGTTCGCAGCGCAGAATCTTATACAAAAGGTCATGCCGCTGGAGCCGTATCCATTCCGCTCGAAAACTTCGAAAAAAACATCGGCAAACTATCTCTCGAAAAAAGTCAGTGGATCATCACCTACTGTACCTGACCGAACGAGCATACAAGCGCCCGTGCGGCGTTCCTTCTGATGAACAATGGTTATGAAACAGCCCAAGCCCTGCTCGGCGGACTCGCCGCCTGGGTGGATGCCGGATATCCTCTCGCCCCGCAACAATGACAAAAACGCCTCACATCACACCCTGGTCTGACTCTGTTCCCCCAACTCGTGCCACGCTGTGGCAGTTAATGGTAAGCGAAGGTCTTGATCCCTACGCCTGGTCGAACGGAGCATTCGACATCTACTCCGCGCATTCACATGGCTACGACAAGGTCATTTATGTAGTGCAAGGCAGTATCACATTTGGATTGCCGGAATTGGATCGATCGCTCACTCTCAAAGCAGGCGACCGGCTTGATCTTCCTGCAGGTGTTGTGCATAACGCCAGTGTTGGAGCGGAAGGTGTGGTTTGCTTGGAAGGGCAAAAATAAAATTGTAGGGGCGGGGTAACCCCGCCCCTACAATTTTTCGTCTAAGAAAATGCCTGCAAGCCTGTCTGTGCCCTGCCCAGGATCAACGCATGGATGTCATGCGTCCCTTCATAGGTGTTGACCGCTTCCAAATTCATCACATGGCGGATGATGTGATATTCATCCGAAATGCCGTTGCCACCGTGCATATCTCTTGAAGTACGGGCGATCTCCAACGCTTTACCGCAGGAATTGCGTTTGATGAGCGAGATCATTTCGGGGGATACTTTATCTTCGTCAATGAGACGCCCAACACGTAACGCACCTTGTAATCCCAGCGTAATTTCCGTCATCATGTTTGCCAGTTTCAACTGCATGATCTGATTCGCCGCCAGTGGACGTCCGAACTGCGGGCGGTCTAAAGTGTATTGCCTTGCGGCATGCCAGCAAAATTCTGCTGCGCCAAGCGCTCCCCAGGCAATGCCATAGCGTGCCTTGTTCAAACACCCGAACGGACCTTTCAATCCCTTCACTTCGGGAAAGATATTTTCTGCTGGTACGAATACCTCATCCATCACGATCTCGCCCGTAGAACTTGCCCGCAAACTGAACTTCCCTTCGATCTTCGGCGCGGAGAGTCCCTTCATGCCTTTTTCCAAAATGAACCCGCGGATCTCACCGTCGAGCTTTGCCCACACAACAAACACATCTGCTATTGGTGAGTTGGTGATCCACATCTTGTTGCCATGCAAAATAAAACCGCCATCTACTTTTTTGGCTTTAGTTTCCATGCTGGCGGGGTCACTTCCATGATTAGGTTCCGTGAGACCAAAGCAGCCCACCCATTCTCCACTGGCAAGTTTGGGTAGATATTTCTTGCGCTGTTCTTCCGTTCCATACGTAAAAATGGGATACATCACCAGTGAAGACTGTACGCTCATGGCTGAACGGTAGCCACTATCCACGCGCTCCACTTCGCGGGCGATCAACCCATAAGCGACATGGTTCAAGCCAGCGCCGCCATATTCTTCAGGGATGGTCGAGCCGAGGAAACCCATGTTGCCCATCTCGGTCATGATCTCGCGGTGGAAGACTTCATGTCGATTCGCTT
>JBEBCV010000039.1:0-8097 GCA_041157505.1 Chloroflexota bacterium
AGACAGCTTTTTCCCAAACTACCGTCCAATGAAGTACGTGCCTGAAATCAGTGATGGCAAGATCGCCATCTATGTTGAATGCCCACATGTGGATGAAAAGAAAATTACGGATGTGTTGAAAAAACTGGGCGCTGAATCCGTGGAACCCGCAGAGGCGCAACACCTATGAGACTTTTTAAACAACTCCTTTTTGTATTTGCCGCTCTTGCTGTCCTTGTTGCCGGTTTGATGATCTTTTCCTATGATGTCATCAAGATAGACTGGATCGTTTTCATGGAAATTCAGAACTCTTTCGATGACCAGGAACAGCCTCTTGCGGTTCCCGCCCAGTCCATTCCTGTAGATGGCGCGGCTTACTTACCCGGTTTGGGTGAACCTACCAACCCTGTCCCTGCCGATGAAACTTCAATTGCACGTGGCGCACAGTTGTATCAAATTCATTGTGCCATGTGCCACGGCGCAGGTGGGAAGGGCGATGGTACTGTGGCTGCCTTCCTCGTCAAAAAGAAGCCCGCTGACCTGACCAGTGAAGTTGTGCAAGCCAAGTCTGATGGCAGCTGGTTCCTCACCATCACCAATGGTATTTGGAATCCCAACAACACCCTCTTCCCGGAAGTTCAATTCTCCGGTCAGATGCCGCCACTTAATGAAAACCTCACCGTCCGCGAACGCTGGGATGTGGTGAATTACCTCCGCACGCTTAAAGCCAGTCAGTAAAAGGGAGATGCCTGTAATGAACGATGATGTTCGAAAATATATTTACGGTGCTGTAACCGTTTTTCTGCTGGGTGTGTTGGTGTGGGTGGGGATTGTGTTCGTGAATGCCTGTGGAATGTCACTAACCTGTAATCGTGGGAATTCCCTTCCAGAAACAACGCCCATCCCAACCATGATCCCTGCCACGTTGCCCGCCATGACTGTGGAGTCAAGCATTGTTGCTCCGTCTGATAAATGCCATGTGGCTGGTGTTGATCTGGTTGGCGCCTGGGTTGATGCAGGTTCTCCTGAAACTGACCCCTTTGAATTCACGGATGCGAACGGTGCGACATGTGAAGCCACGTTTTCCGATGTTCAGCCCTTGTTCACCCAAGCGAACCTCTGGTATTCCGGCTCCCTCTCCTGTGTGTCCTGCCACTCGGTGGATTTGGCAGTTTCCCCCGCCCAACTGGATATGAGCAGCTACGAAGGCATTCTCGCCGGTTCACGCCGTGCCGATGATGCGCCCAAGGGCACAGATATTCTTGGCGGCGGAAAGTGGGAAGCCTCTCTTTTATATCAGTTCATCGCTGAACAGAAAGAAGTCCCCGGTCATGATGCGGCTTTATCCGCTGATTTGATGGTGTACGCAGGGACACCACTCCCTGATGTGCAAGCCACTCCAACGCCGTAATCGAAGAAAATAAAAAAAGACCTGGTCATAAGATCAGGTCTTTTTATTTCGGTATTTCCAGAGCCAAATGAGAAGATATCCCAAATATGCACCTGCCATATTTGCCAAAATATCCAGCCAAGTGTCAAATCCGCTGCTGTCGAATTGATATCCAGCTACATATTTGGATACAAACTCATACAACTCAGAAAAGACGCTGAAGAAAGAGGAGAAAAATGTGAGCAGAAATAGATTGGCAAAAAGATATCCAAGTTTATTATCTGCTATGTTTCTAAGACTGATGATTCCGTCCCCTTGTTGAATATTAAGATTCAAAATAAAGTACTCATAGACCAGAGCGATTGCAATCCCGCCGCCCAGAAAATGCAGGATCTTGTCATTGAATATCCAATAAGGAATTAACCGAAATGAGAAGATGACAAAAGCTGCTCCAAATAGGTGTGAATATGTTTGTCTCTGGTGTGTCCAAGCCAAAGGCGGCAGGATGCGGTTCAAGAGTCTAATTTTGTGGAAGAAGATCAAGGTCAGTGGGGGAAGAGTCAGCGCATACAGCATGAACAAGACCCAGGCAATATTGTAGATCGGTTCGTACCAGGAGATATTTTCGATTAAATAATTGATGGGGTTTGTCATTGGGTATCTCTGTAACAGAGTTATAAAACAAAACGCCCCTGGAAAAGGGGGCGTAACTCTGGCGGAGAGGGCGGGATTCGAACCCGCGAACCTTTGTGGGTTACACGCTTTCCAAGCGTGCGCGCTAAGCCAGACTACGCGACCTCTCCAAATTCACAGCGGACGGTATTATACCATGCGTTTCTGGATTGACAAGTTTTAGTAATAGTTGCAGGTCACGCGGCGAAAACGTGACCTGCAACAAATGTCTTGGAGGACGGAACCGATAATTAATTGCTGTATTCAACAATGGGAGTTTCAGAAGGGGAGTGTTCAGGGTTTTCTGCGGGGTGATATGCTTTGCGATTGCTTTCAATATTAATGACAGCAGGGATGAAGAAGCCACTGATACCAATTACTAAATTAAGAATCCCCGCCACCCAGAACCACGCTTGAAAACTGGTCGCATCTGTGATGGGACCTGCGATCAGAAACCCGACTGGCATCATGGCTTGGGCTACGCTGCTGATCAGGGACATGACCCTTCCTTGCATATCGGGTTCCACAACCGATTGGAACAACGCATGGATCGGCCCATTTACCATGGGCATCATGAAGCCCATAAATGCCATGGCAACAACGACCATCCAAAAGGATGTGGGCGGCGCAGCTGCAATGGCGAGGATCGAAAAGCTGGTGAGGATGATGCCGGAAAGTGAAGTGACGATCCGCTTCTTAAAGCCGCCCCAAACGCCGAGGGTTATTCCACCCGCGATCATGCCAATGCCAAAGAAAGAGTCGAGGCTGCCAAGTTCGAGTGCGCCTAGTTTGAAATATTTTGTTACCAACAGAGGCATAAGAGCCGTGAGCGGGGCAAAGAGGAAGTTCAACATGGTCGCAAGCAGACCAAGCATGAGCAAACCGGCCAGGAAGCCATGTATTTGAAACCTGCTCCAAGGTCTTTGATAAAGCTGCGTTTGGGTGCAGAGGCATGTTCGGCTTTGCGTGGCGGTTGTGGAATAGTAAAGAAGAGTAGGGGAGTAATACCCATGATGGCTGTGAGCACATCGATCATCAAAATATTCTGAGTGGACATGACTTCCACGAGCAAGGCACCCACAGGCGGCGCCACGATGCTGACCAACCCTTGCAAGGTTTGATTGGCTCCTGCTACACGTGAGAGATGTTTATCAGGGACCATCAGTGAGGTGGATGATGACATGGCAGGATAGTGGAAAGCTCCGCCCGCAGATCGGACAGCTAATGCCAAATAGATATGCCAGATCTCAGCAGCGCCAGACCAGAACAAATAGGCGAGAAGAAGCGTCGAAACCGCGATCAGGGAATCGGATGCGATAATGATCAATCGACGATTGCCGCGGTCCACAATGGTTCCGGCAATAGGTCCCAAAAGCACTTGCGGAAGCATTCCAAATAGGGAAGCAGTTGCTAGAATTGTTGCAGAGCCGGTTTCTTGTGTGAGATGCCAGATCAATGCAAATTGTACAAGTGCGGAGCCAAATAAAGAAAAGGACTGCCCGGCAAAAATTGTAAAAAAACGAGTTGCCCAGTTTTGGGGCAAGTTCTGATCATTACTCATAAGATTTTTCCTGATTTTTGCAGAACAGCTTTGACCTTGTCGCTGGCTTGGAAGATTCCATAAACTTTGATCGACTCGACCACTTCCTCTGCCAGGGCAGGGGGGACGTCATTTGGGATGTTGTAGATGCCAATGATGCTGATCTTTATCTTTTCGCCCTTTGCTTTGTAACGTTCAAAGTCTTTCAAACTATGGAAGAAAGCACCCACGCCATACGAGTAGCGGGTAACCGATTGTTGTACCTCAATGGTGTGTTTTTCGAGTTGAGAACGGATGGCTGTACGGATAAAGTCGGTACGGTTGGAATAGTGCCCTTGTTCGACAAGTAGGTCTATTTTGCCAAGGTCTACGGCCCCCAAGTTTATGGTAATTTTCTCTGTGTCGGTCATTTTATACTCCTTATACCATCCATATGGATGTCATAAGGATGGTAAAAACTGCCTAATAGACCGACCCGGTCTTATTATTTCATGTAATCAGGGCAGTTTATAATCCTTTCATGGCTTTTCTCACTCCCCCTCAAAAACTTCCATTCTTATTGAGAGTTGGTATTCGCCTCTCTGAAAAAATCACTGGCAGAATGATGTTGCCGCCCCGCATCCTTTCTTGGTACCCAAAGGCAGCCATTGGATCTGGCATCATGGAAGCCCTTGTTGCACATGAAGATGGGCGAATGGACAGACGTATGCTCAAATTGATCCGTATGGCTGCATCGTATGCGGTTGCATGTCCTTTTTGTGTGGATATGAATTCTTATGAGCATCGCAAATATGGAATTTCAGAAGAGGAGGCGCAGACGTTGCGTGGGGATATTGAAGTGGTTACTTCGTTCTCAGAACGTGAAAAACTGGCGATCACTTACACCCGCCTGATCTCTGCCACCCCGCTGAAATTTCATCCTGATGTTGTTGAAAAAGTAAAATCTGCCTTCACCGAACGAGAATTCGTCATTCTCGTCAGTACAGCGGCTCAAGTTAATTTTTGGGCAAGGCTTATTCAGGGACTTGGCATCCCGCCTGCAGGGTTTGGTGAATAGAGAAAAAAATACTCCGAAGCTATTCGACTTTGGATTTTTTTTGCTTATTAACTGCGTCTCTCACACCGCCGTGCCGATGATTTTGTTTGGCACGAATCATTAGTTGCAGGGTCTGCTTTTGGTTTATTCCTTTACTCATCAATTAGCATAAGTCCTGTATAATTTTCCAAAAATAAACAATTCCAAATAAGTGCCAAAAGGGATACGATTTGTGATACATGCCAAAGATGAATTGACCTTTGGGGGGTGGCTGCGAAAACGCCGCCGTGAATTAGATCTAACTCAACAAATGCTTGCAGATCGTGCCGGGTGTACCCGCATCACATTGCGCAGGCTCGAAGCTGGAACGTTAAGACCATCGGAACACCTTGCAGAAACCCTACTTAAGATTCTTGGCATTCCAAACTTGGAACGCAAGGCGTGGGTCCAATTTGCGCGCGGGTTGGCAGCAAACCCTGCGCCTGAACAGTACCCTCAACAAACAAATCTGCCATCCTTATTGACGAGTTTCGTTGGTCGTAAAAAAGAGATATCCGAGCTGAAAGACGCGCTTTCAAAATACCGCCTTGTTACTCTTACCGGTTCTGGAGGGATTGGTAAAACTCGTTTGTCCTTACAGATCGCTGTAGATTTGTTGAGTACGTTTCCAGATGGTGTTTGGTTTATCGATTTGACATCTCTATCGGACCCAAACTTGCTTTCTCAAACAATTCAGAAC
Source organism: Chloroflexota bacterium (assembly GCA_041157505.1). Taxonomy (GTDB): domain Bacteria; phylum Chloroflexota; class Anaerolineae; order Anaerolineales; family Villigracilaceae; genus Villigracilis. The sequence goes on from JBEBCV010000039.1 coordinate 5,357, forward strand.
ACGCTGGGCTTGGTTGAACAAAAAGATATGCCTACCTTGCAGGCGCTTCAGGAGCACCTAAAGAGAAAAAAGGTTTTATTCGTACTGGATAACTGTGAACATCTGGTTGAGGCATGTGCGTCATTAACTTTTGAGTTATTAAGCCAAACTGCCCATCTCAAGATTCTGGCATCCAGCCGTGAGGCATTGGGGGTGCAAGGGGAGTTTGCCTGGCGAGTTCCATCGCTGTCTGTGCCGGAAATAGACAGGGATTTGGAAGCAGACCAACTGTTACGATATGAAGCGGTGAAATTATTTGTCGAACGGGCTCACTTGATCAATCCAAAATTCGCGGTGGATCAGACCAACGCCTCCGACATCGCCCAGATCTGTGCCCGTCTCGATGGGATTCCGCTTGCGATCGAGCTGGCTGCCGCACGCTTAAAAACCTTGAGCGTGGAGCAGATCCACACCCGGCTTGATGACCGCTTCAACCTGCTTACCAACGGCGCACGAACTCTCCCTTCCCGTCACCAAACCTTGCGAGCAGCCGTCGACTGGAGTTATGGCTCGTTATCGGAGAACGAAAAGACCCTGTTCCGCAGGTTGGCAGTGTTTACCGGAGGTTGGAATTTGGAAGCCGCCGAGGTTATTTGCTCGGGGAATGGGATCAGAAAACAAGATGTGATAGACCTGCTTGCAAGTCTGGAGCAAAAATCTCTCATTCATGCCAGCGATTCCTGGGGGCGGATGCGTTATGAGCAATTGGAAACCATACGCCACTATGGGCTGGAGCAATTTTATGCCAGTGATGAAGTGGAGATCCTTCGTAATCAGTACTTGCAGTACTTTGTGGAACTGGCAAAACGTGCCGAACCGGAATTGCGTAGTTCGGCGCAGGCGCAATGGTTTAACCTTCTCGAACAGGAAATATCCAACCTTCGCCTGGCCTTGCGATGGGTAGAGCAAACAGATAAGGAAGCTTTTCTTCAGTTGACGAGTTCCCTTTGGCTCTTTTTCAGGTCAATGGAACATAAAGATGAAGGTATCGAGTGGTTGCTAAGAGCCGTGTCTGCAAACAAAGATACCCCGACCGCATTGCTTTCCACTGCCATGGCGCGGCTGGCTTCTCTTTCCATCTACCTTTCTGTTGTGCAGGGCCATGCCGAAGAGTATGCCCTCACAGCGCTTGACCTGAGCAGGCAGGTAAGAGACAAACCTGCTGAAGCTTTGGCTTTAATTTCGTTGGCAGGCTTGGAATTGGAACGCATGACTGGGAAGTTCAGTCTCGAACATACAGAGTTGGCATTAAGTATTGCAAGAGACCTCAAAGACCCTTGGCTGATCTCTACCGCTTTGATTCAGAAGGGGCGATTCACCCAAATAAAAAACCCGGTTGAAAGTCTGTCCGTTTTTGAAGAGGCACTCAAAGAAGCTCAGTCATCTGGCGATAAACGCCTGATTTACTCCGGTCTATTTTGGATGTTCATCAACATCCTTGCAACAGGTCAACTCGCCCGTGCAAAGGAGCTTGCTCATCAATGTGTGCTGGTCGCAACTGAGATTAGGGATAAGGACGGCATTATGTATTCCCACAATGCCTTGGCGGGTATTGGTTTATTCGAAGAGGATTATGCATCCTCTCAGGAACACGCCGAGACCATCATTCGCTTGTCAAAAGCCTATCAGCATAATTCTGGCCTATTGAATGGGCTCGGAACCCCCGGGCTGGTAAATTTGGCAACGAAAAATATTTCACAAGTTCTCGAACTATCTGCAGAAATGGACAAACTGATCCTTTCAAAAAACGGTCGCCTTAAATCAGATACAGGCTACTCTGTGTTTCTTCGTACTTGGGCTTATATCTTGAACCATGATCTGGAAAACGCGAGAAAAAATGCCAGGGAGCTCCTTCCTCTTTACACGCAGGATGACAATGTCCTTTTAGCGATTGAATACTTCCGGGTATTTGCGGCGCTGGCATATATGGATGGCGGCCATGAAACAAATATCATCCTGACAAGTTTTGCGAAGAGATTGCACGAACGAGTCGTTTTAGCTTACTTCGATTACCCGTTTATGAGTCGGCTTCGGGCAGAACAGCTCGCCCGATCAAGAGAAGAATTGGGACCGGATGCCTTCGATCAAGCTTGGGAAAAAGGACAAAGGATGGATTTGGAAGAGGCAAAAAAATATACTTTGGAACTAGCCAACGGGTAACTAAAAGTAGTTCATCAAACAAAAAAGACCTCCGAAGTCACATGGCTTCGGAGGTCTTTTTTGTATTACTCGCTGACCGTACTGACCAGCACGGCTCGGACTACTCTTCTAAAGAGATAAGACTCATTGAGGGGGTTATATCCCGAGCAAGTGATGAGGGTGAGATACGAAGCATCTTGCTTGGATTCAAATGCAAAGCTCGTCGAATAGGGACGTGCCAACTTGGTGACCCGTACCTCATAAACATACCTCACCCCTCCCATGTGGACGATGATCTGGTCGCCATACTTGAGTTGTTTCAATGCTGCGAATGGACCTTGAAGCCCGCTGGCGTTGGTGACGTGGGCGGTGAGTACGGAGTTGCCGGTCCAGGTGGGGAAGGCGGTGCCGTTGAGCCAGCCGGTGTCGTTACCGAGCCAACTCACATCCCAATCACCATTTACTTGAGGCACGCCCACGATATTGGACTTTACATTTAAAGAAGGAATCTCCAGCCATAGGTCTCCAAGTTTGGCATACTTAAGAGTGGCAGGTTGATCTGG
>JBEBCV010000040.1:0-4923 GCA_041157505.1 Chloroflexota bacterium
GACCCAACGTAGCGTTTATATCCTTCGTACATATTGGCGGTATCAATGAAATTGATGCCGAGATCCAGCGCATGGTGGGTGATACGGATGGCTTCGTTTTCTTCAACAGGCGTACCAAAGGTCATCGTCCCCAGACAAAACGGAGAGACTTTCAGGTCTGTATTGGGAATTGCGTTCCGCTTCATCCTACTTGCCTTTCAATGTGGCGACTCCCGCTTTGAGAGAATCAACCAGATAATCCAGCGTTTCGTCGGACATACCGATCCACCACGGAAGGCTGAAGGAGTTATCCCACCAATCGTCGAGGACAGGGGTGTTGTGTTCGCCCGCGCCAAGCTTCTGGAAGAGCGGATAACGATACAGTGGGTAATACTGCACAATGGCGCGGACAGCCGCTTCGGTGGTCAGGAAATCCAGCAGGTCGTTGCGGTTCTTGCCAAAGGCTGAGCCGTTGAAGTGAATGACGAACTGATGATAAATATGCCGCACGCCCGCAGGGACTTCCGCCACAGTTAATTCAGGAATATCGGCAAGGGCAGCACGGAGTTTGGCAGCCTGCGCAATGGTCGTGTCGGTGGAGGCATCCAGCGTCTTGATCAATTCGCTCGCCAGCGCACATTGCGCTTCACCAATGGAGAAGTTGTTGGGCCACACATCCGCGAGGTCAATATCCACGTTGGACATGGCAGGGACCCAATAGCGTTCGCGCCCGGCAGGGAAGGGGCGAATGCCGTTGTGACGCAGACCCGGCAGCAGCGCCGCATCTTCATCTGACTTGACCGTGATCGCGCCGCCCTCTCCCAGCGTGGTGATGTTCTTTGCCCCGTGAAAGCTGAAACAGCCAAAGTCGCCGAAAGAACCGACTCTCTTTCCGTTAATTGCTGCGCCGGGAGCTTGGGCGCAGTCTTCGATCACGCGCAGGTTATGCTTCTTCGCGATCTCCATGATAGTGGGCATATCGGCAGGCATGCCAAGCAGATGAACAGCGATGACCGCCTTGGTGCGCGGCGTGATCTTCCGTTCGATATCCTTTGGGTCGATCGTCCAGCGCTTCGGGTCGATATCGGCGAAGACCAATTTGACTCCGGTCATGCCGAAGGGAATGGCGGTGGCAGAGAAGGTGTAACCGGGCAGGATCAATTCATCGCCGGGTTCGAAGCGGCAAAGGATCGCGGCGAGACGCAGCGCATTGGTGGCGTTATCCACGGCGAAGGCATGATTCGCGCCGATGTATGCCTTGAAGTCTGCTTCGAACTTGCGCATGTAATCGCCCTGAGTTTGCACTTCGGCATTGCGCATCACATTGACGACGGCTTCGATCTCCGCTTCGGTGTAAGTGCGCATACGGGCTGGGAAGTTCACGCGATAACCAGCGACTGAACCCCGCCCCGAGGCATCACCAGATTTACTTGTTTGAGTTAAGTTAGACATGGAATATCTCCTTAAGGATAGTTTGTTTACAGGATTAATTTGAAACGAATTCTGGCGCCGCTTTGCAGATATCAATGGCACGTTGTGTGTTTTCGATCACCCATGCCGGGATTTCACCATCATGCTCCAGCAGAATGTTCTTGCAAACGCCGCGTTGGGTAACGGCATAGTTCAATAAATGGAATAAAGTGGATGATTCAGGTCTGCGGTCGATGGTGGATTTCACAAGGTCAATGACTTTGGTGATCTCTGTCTGAATGCGATTAGCTGTTTCAAAATCACCTGCACGGGCTGCCTGATACAGTTGAATGAATGGGCGCGGCTCCAGATGAATAAGGCTGACAATGAAACCCGATGCCCCAATGCGGATCGAATCAGCCAGATAGTTTTCCTTGCCTTGCATCAGGTAAAAATCTTTAAACGGTTGCAGGGCGTCTGCCAGTAATTTGAAGCGTTCGAAATCGGCGCTTGAGTCTTTGAAGCCGATGACGTTCTCGTGGCTGGCAAGATTTACCAGCATGGAATTCCCAAATTTCACATTGGTAAACTCGGGAATGTCATACACGATCACCGGCAGCGGGCTGGCATCGGCAAATTTCATGTAAATGGTTTCGATCTCAGATTGGTTGTAGTGAAAATATCCCGGCACCGTGGCAACCACGATCTGTGCCCCGGCATCTGCCATGGCTCGGGCATTATCCAGCATGCGCGGCAAGCCGGAAGCCGTGCAACCCGCCACCAGCGTGGCGCGCCCGTTGATCTGGTCGGATGCAAAACGGCACAGGTCATGCATCTCCGCAGGGTTGAACCACGGTCCGCGACCGGTGCTGCCCGCAATGAAAATTCCGGTACAACCGGCATCCAACATTTCGTTGCAGACACCGGCGAAGCCTTCATGGTCAATTTCGCCGTTCGGTTTACACGGCGTCACAATGGGGACTACGGGTCCAAAGTCTTTCATTTTTCTACCTCGATTAAGTGTGATGTTTCGATCATAGCGATACGAATTTGAGTGGGCAGTAACATTCCGATCAACCATGCTGGATCCCTGCCCGGATCGTTGGTGTAATAACTGATGAATAATTTCTCGTTCACGATCACCGCGCCCGGGTAGGATGTATCTCCCGAACTCGGCAAGTCTGTCAGATGGATCAACTCCCCATCTTTTTTGCGGATGAGGAAGAGCGCGCTTCTTTTCTGACCGATGGCTGATCCGTGCCATTGGAGTGGACCTGCCGCCTTGACCTGTCTCCGCCCAACGGCGAAGAGATGGTCGTTATGCGTGAACAGGACGGGACCATCGAGCCGAGTGACCTTGCTGCGGGTGAGAGAAGTCCACTCGCTGTAGGGGGCTTGTGCGCTGGAAATTTGCGTGCCTGCTTCGGGATGTCCGAAGATCCCGCCGCCTGCTTCCACACGCGAAGCAGAAATCATCAACCCGTTGGGCAGCAATTGCACGGCGGTTTCATCAGCGCGATCACCTGCTTGAATGGCAGCATGGACTTCCCATGCAATTCCATTCGTTGAGCGCAACAGAACGGCAGAGCCGTGGTCAATGCGGTGGGCGGGGGCGAAGTAAGTTTGATTGTCAGACGAAACAGGGCGACCCAGCAGCCAGCCATCAGGAGTGACATTTTCAAAGGCAGACCATTCGCTGCCATCTGCGCTGTGTGTGACGATGGTCTTATACGGCTCGGCGTCGAATTTTTTATTGAGCAATGCGAATAGGAACAATCGTCCATGAATGATGCCAAGTTTGGGGTCACGGATGTCTTCGCCGTTCCCGCTGAATTGTGCGGCTTGCTGCCACTGCTTCGCGTCCGTTGAGCGCAGGAGTGCCACACGGCTGTGTTTGCTGGCAAAGTGCGAAGGCGATGAAATGTACGCCAGCCAGAACTCGCCACGCCAGAAGAGCAGGTCGGTGAAGGCATTGTGTTTGCCGTCGTTCACGACTGTCCATGTTTGCATGGGGAGGGCGGGGAGCGGGTGGGAGGACATCAGGTTTCGGGTAAGAAAGCTCAAAGAAAACAGAAGCAGGTTTCAGGTCCGGTTTGAGGCGCGGCTATTTTTGTCGTTCGGCTAATTGGGCACGGATTTCTGCATAGCGGCTGCGAGTCAACGGGTAGATCATCGCGAAAATAATTCCGGTGATGACCAGCACTGCGGGGATGGGTCCGATGAGCGCTTGAATGCCGATGATGGCACTGCGCGGCTGGGTTTCGGCGGTGGAGACGTAGCCCGTCCATTCGAGGATGAGCAGCACAAGTGGCAGAGAAAGCGACGCGGCGATTTTGCGAAAGAGTGTGACGAGGCTGTAATACATGCCTTCATGGCGTTGACCTGTTTGAAGTTCATCCCATTCAATGGTGTCGGGAATCATTGCCCAAGTGAGCACTTGAATTGCGCCGAGACCAATACCAGCCGTTGCGCCGAGAATCAGGACGGGTGTCAGCCCCCAGGCAGGGTTGAGAAAACCAAGCCCAACGACAGAGATGGCGAAGAAGACCATGCCGCCGGTGTAGGCTTTTTGTTTGTCCCAGCGGCGGGCAGACCATTCCCATACGGGGAGCGAGATAAGCGCAGCAACGAAGAGCAGACCAAAGACAAGGTCGCCTTGCTCGGCGAGGTTCATACGATGTTTGAGGAAGTAAAGCAGCGTGGTCTGCACGATGTCGAGCGCTGCCCAGGTGAGCAGGAAGATTCCCATGGCGTAGACGAAGGGACGGTTCTTGAACGCGGCGGAAATTGATTCTTTTATCGACGGTTGTTCCTGCGCCTGAAACTCGGGTCGCTCCTGCGTGCCGAAGAAGACCGCCACCATCGGAAGGATGCTCAAGATGGCAACGCCCAACCCGACGGCTGTGATGGTGGACATGTTTTCAGGAACCATCGCGCCGATGATGGCGAGCGGTCCCACATACGCAATCATCGCACCGACAATGGAGAATGCCATACGGTAGGTGGTGAGGGTGGTGCGCTCATCGTAGTCGGAGGTCAGTTCGGGAGTCAGTGCGAAGTACGGCATGTAGAGAATGGTGGCAGTGGTGTCGTAGAGTACGAAGGCTATGCCGTAATAAATGGCAAGCCCGGTCTGGGATGCGATGGGTGGCAGCCACCAAAGCATGGCGTAGGCGATGGCAAATGGAATGGCACCGATTAATAGAAACTGACGTCTGCGACCCCAACGAGTGCGTGTGCGGTCGGAGATGTAACCAACCAGCGGGTCGTTCAGGTAATCGGATGTTCGCCCAATGAAGACCGCCAGTGCCGCCAACCCCGGTCGCAGCCCAACCACATCCGTAAGGAAGATGGCAAAGAGCAGACCTACCATTGTGTCGGCGAGGTTAATACCCGCGTCGCCCACGCCATACATCAGCTTGGTGCGAAGCGAAAGTTTTTCCGTACCTGTGGCTGTGCTCATGTTTCCTATCCTTTCACCGCGCCGAAGGTGATTCCGCGGATGAAGTATTGCTGGAAGGCGATGAAGAAGAC
>JBEBCV010000041.1:0-10273 GCA_041157505.1 Chloroflexota bacterium
TATGCCGAGACTCTCGATGTGTTGAAAGTTAGTCTGGAGTCCATGCGCAAGGATGCGGGGCTGCCGTTCGATCTGATGATCTTTGATAACGGCTCATGCGAAGAAGTGCGCAACTTTTTGATCCAAGAAAAGGAAGAGGGGCGAATTCAATACCTGATCCTTTCCGAGAAGAACATGGGCAAGGGCGGCGCGTGGAATGTGATGCTGGCAGGCGCGCCGGGTGAGATCATTGCCTACACCGATAGCGACGTGTTGTTCTCGCCGAATTGGCTTTCACGTTCGGTGGAATTGCTTGAGACTTTTCCGAACGTTGGCATGGTGACAGCGCGACCTTATCGCACCTCGCCGGAGTTGTACACATCCACCTTGGAGTGGGCGAAGAAAAATGCGACTCTGGATGAAGGTCAATTCATTCCATGGGAAACCTTTTTGGAATTCAACCTCTCGCTCGGGCAGACCGAAGAAGAGAATGTGAAAGTCTATGCCGAGACGAGTGACTGGCGCATTCAATACAAAGGGGTAACGGCTCTCGCGGGTGCAAGTCACTGGCAGTTCACGGCGTATAAAACCACTTTGCAGCAATTTCTGCCCTTCGACATGGACAAACCCATGGGACAGGTTCGCCAGTTGGATAAGCGTATGAACGATGCAGGCTTGCTGCGGCTGATGGTCTCAGACCCGTTGGCGATGAATATGTCTAATACGTTGGGGTATTTGCGTGGGGAGCTAAAGAAAGAAGAAAGAAGAAAGACATCGTCCCCGAAGGGTAAGAAAGTAGGGATCGGGAAACGGGTTTTGGAATTGCCGCCGATTAAGAAGATGTTGTTGGCGGTGTATAACAAGATCTTCAGTTGGTATTACTCATAACCAACTTCTCACCTACGAATCAATCAAACGAAATGACAAAAAAAATCTTCATCTCCGCCGATCACGGCATGGCTATCATCTACTTCCTGCAAAGCGATGTTGTTTCGACTCTACTCGAAGCGGGTGTGGAAGTTGTTGTCCTTACTGATGACGACACCAAAGAAAAAATATCGCAACGCTTTGCAAAGCCTGGTCTCACCTTCGAAGGGTTGCGCCTCAAACAGGCCAGCGACTACGCCAAAAAAGTTAGTCCGCGCATGCAGTGGCTGCTTGGCTATTTGCGCCGTGTGGGCGGCTCACGCCGCATCAACACCGAAGCCATGGACAGCCATGTGTGGGAAGTGTGGGGTGAGAACGGTTGGAAGTTCCGCTTTGGTGTCTGGATTCCTGCCGCTGTGATGTTGTTCTTCCTGCGGAATTTTTCCTGGGCGCGTAAATTTCTTGTGAAGATGCAAAACCGCTTCACCCCGGACCCTGGAATTTATACCGACCTCTTCGACAAATACCAACCCGACATGGTCATCGCCTCTACTCCCGGCTGGCGCATGGACCGTTATCTGCTGCGCGAATCCGCCCGCCGCGAAATCCCGAACATGACCGTCATCGTTGGCTGGGACAATTCATCTTCATACAACGTCAGCGGCGCGGATGTGCAGTGGGCGACCTGCTGGTCGCAATTGCAAAAAGATGAACTGGTTTACGGCTCAGACTGGGATCCTGAGCACGTCAACATTGGCGGCATTCCTTCATATGACGGATATTTCCGCAAGCAATGGCTCATGCCACGTGATGAGTATTTCAAGCTGCACAATCTCGACCCCAAGCGCAAGTTGATTTCATATGCCAGCAGTTTTGTCCACTTTGCGCCGAACTTTCCAAACATCGAAGCCCTGGCAAAGTTGGTTTCATCGGATGAGTTAGCCGAGCCATCGCAGTTGTTGATTCGCCTGCACCCGAGTCACTTTCAAGACAAGCCGAAGATATTTGCTGAAGAACGTCAGCGTGTGTTTGACCTGGAAAAAAAATATCCGCATGTGCATGTTGTCCAACCCGTTGCGTTGGGTGGCTCTCTCGGCTACTACGGCGGTGAAGACATGGATGAGAAGTCGTCCATGATGGCGTATTCGGATGTGGTGGTGACGGTCTATTCGACAATGTTGGTCGAGACAGCCGTCCACGATACGCCGATGATCGCTGCGACGATCGATGTTCCTGGGGGGTGGAATAAGCCTAACAAGTTCTCGCTCTCGTTGAAAGAGATTGGTGATTGGCCTACGCATAAACGATTTCGAGAGGCAAAGGCTGGTAGAGTAACAAGTAATGAAAACGAGTTGCGTGATGCATTGAATATGTATTTGAAAGATAGAGCCATTGACTCTGCCGAACGGCAGAGATTCGTTGAAAATGAGATCACCTTTACCGACGCGACAGCGGGAAAGCGTACGGCAGAGTTCATTCTTCGGGTGCTGAATCAGGTATCGTTTAAGTAAGAAGCGGGTTACCTGTCAAAGCGGCAGGTTGTCATTTCATGGTAAAAATGAGGGTTGGAGATACCCATGAAACAGAAAATTCTCATTACCATTTCAATTTTGGCGATGCTCGCCTTATCTGCTTGTGGCGGCACAGAAGCTGCCACACCTGAGATGAGTGCGGAAGACATTGCTGCAACCACTGTGGCCCAAGCTTGGCTGGTCGTTACTCAGACTGCAGCTGCCATGCCTTCCCCAACTCCTGTCCCACCTACATTCACTCCTCAGCCAACTGCAACGGCTGCCCCCACTTTGGGACTTTTGCCTACTCAACCGGTTGCTGCCCCTGCAGGGGTTGTCGCAACTGCCACTCCTGAATGTAACCAGATTCCGGCTCCTGAGCCAAAAGGTAACCTGGTTACTGTTGAGTTTTACAATGAATCAAAAGGAAGCGTTAACTTGGCTTATGGAATGATGTCGCCAAATGACAAAGGGGAATGTTACACATATTCCTTTTCCCTTGGTGTCGATTCTACATCTTCCAATAAAGTACTTGCAGGTTGTTATTGGGGTTACGCCTGGATCACTGGTTCAGAAACTTCAGTCGCGCGCTCTGGTGATAGTGTAATGTGCCTCACAAATGCCGCTGTGGTCTATAAAGTTGTGATCACCAAAGAACGCGTAGACTTTAGATAACAATCAATGAACAAAGCCGGTTCGATGTCTCTCTTTTATTTCTCGATCACCCTTGCCATTACATCCAGTGCCTTTTATCACTTTGTTGCAAAAAGCACACCAACAAATGTGAACTTTACAGTTTCACTTTTAGTGACATATGGGGTTGCCTTTGTGGCAACCCTGTTTACGTTCTTTTTCTTTCCCACCTCAAATGTTGTTGCTGAGTTAAAACAACTGAATTGGGCAAGTATTGGGCTGGCGGTTGCAATAATGGGTATTGAATTCGGCTATTTGTTGATGTATCGTGCAGGATGGAACCTTGGCATTGCGGCGGTGTTGACTACGACGCTGGCTTCGCTCATTCTTGTGCCCGTTGCGATCTTTGTGTTCAAAGATAAGATCTCCTGGGTCAACATTGCTGGTGTTTTTGTGTGTTTGGCAGGTCTGGTGATGTTGAATTGGAAAAGATAAATTATGTTCTCTCGCTTTAAGTCTGCTGCTCGCATTTTGCTCAAGGGTGAGCCAAAAAAGAAAACTCGTAACTCCATTCCTGCCATTACCACGGAAGAACTGGCGGAGATCAAAGAATTTTTCTCGCGAGAAAAATTCTTTGTGATGGGACACGCCCGCAGCGGTACAACCTTGCTTATGCGTCTCTTGCGCCTGCATGAAGAAGTCCATTGCAACTATCAAGCACATTTCTTCTCACGCAAGCCCATGCTCAAATCGCTGGTGGATTCGCCTGATATCGAAGAATGGTTGACGCGCAAGTCAAACCGTTGGAATCAGGGACGTGATCTTTCGCCTTTGGTTTTGCGTGCCGCGGCTGACTTCATTATGGAACGTGATGCTGTCCGTGAAGGGAAACACATCGTAGGTGATAAGAGTCCTTCCTCCACGATACATGGACAGGTTGTGCGCGATACACATCTTATTTATCCCGATGCCAAGATCATCTATATTGTCCGTGATGGACGCGATGTGTTGATCTCTGAACGCTTCAGGAATTTTGTGGAAGAATCTAAATTCCTCACCTCTGAAGACAAACGCATCATTTCGGACCTTCGAACTGACTCTGCTCCATTCAGCGATGGACGCCGCTCGATCTTTACCGAAGCATCCATTCGCAATATTGCCAAACGCTGGGTAGATGACCTGAACGAGATCGATTCGGAGAGTAAGCGGTTGTATGGAGAGAATTACATCTCGCTTCGTTATGAAGACATGCTTTCCAAACCATTTGCAGAACTCTCTCGCTTATGGAAGTTCCTCGCTGTAAAGAACATCAATACTACTCTCGAACAAAAATTGCTCCAAGAAATGTCCTCCAACCCCGATGAAGAATGGCAAGCGCAACGCAACGAAGGGATTGCCTCCTTCCTCCCGAAGGGACAGGCTGGCAATTGGCAGCGCTTGTTCACGGCACGTGATAAAGCCTTGTTCAAGGAAATTGCAGGTGATGTGCTGGTCAAGTGGGGTTATGAGAAAGATTTGAATTGGTAAATTCGTAAGGGCGGGGCTTGTGTCACAACGTGGTATTTCCCGCCCCTATTTGTATCAAGGATGGAAATATGAAATATCTAATTGCTGGTCTCGGCTCTGTCGGACGCCGCCACATGCGCAATTTGGTTGCGCTCGGTGAAAAAGATATTGTCCTTTATCGCACTCACAAAGCGACGATGCCTGAAGATGAACTGGCAGGCTACCCTGTTGAAACTGATTTTGTGGAGGCGTTAAAAAAGCACAAGCCAGATGCAGTTATTGTCTCCAATCCCACCTCATTACATTTGGATATTGCCATTCCTGCGGCAGAGGCTGGATGCGCCATTTTGCTGGAGAAACCCATTGCAGGTTCAATGGAACGGGTGGATGTGTTGCAAAAAGCCGTGCAGAAAAGCGGCTCGAAAGTGTTGGTAGCATTTCAGTTCCGGTTTCATCCCGGTATGGTTAAGACTCGGCAATTGATCGAAAACGGCGAGATCGGACGTGTGGTTTCAGCGAGTGTCCACTTTGGTGAGTATTTGCCTGCCTGGCACCCTTGGGAAGATTATCGTCAGGGATATGCGGCGCGCTTTGATATGGGCGGAGGTGTGGTGGCAACGCAATGTCATTCACTGGATTATCTTCCATGGTTGGTTGGGAAGAAGGTTGAGTCTGTTTGGGGTTTTGCAGATAAGATCAGCGACCTTGAGGTGACCGCGGATGATACATCCAAGATCGGTTTGCGGTTTGAAGGCGGTGCATTGGGAAGCTTACATCTCGACTATAACCAACAACCGCCAGAGCACGAGTTCCGCATTATTGGTACGAATGGAACCATCAAGTGGAATTTGGTCGATGGTGCGGCGCGGATTTACCGTACCGAGAAAAAGGATTGGGATGTCTTCCCGTTGCCGGAAGGCTGGGAGCGCAATGTGATGTTCCAGGAACAGACAAAGCACTTTGTGGATGTGGTCAAAGGTAAGGCAGAGTCATCTTGTCCGCTGGAGGATGGTGTACAGGTGCAGAAGATCATCGCTTCGGTGCATGAGTCTCAAAAGACTGGAAAGTTGATAAAGTTATAAGCGTTAAAGCGGCAGAGAACCAGCCGCTTTTTTGTTGAATCTGTATGCAGGATGGGGGAAGGTTTGAGAGGTGAGGCAGGTTCGAGGTCCAGAAAGAGGCGGGAGGTTTCCAAAATTCACCCACTGAATTTTGGAGTATAATTGGCGCTTGTGCAAACTGGTACGGGCGATGGATTTAGGTGCATCCCCTACTTTACAAAACAAATGGAGTAACAATCACAATGGCTAAAGCAAATCTTATTACCCCTTATGGTGGAAAATTGGTTGACTTGGTCGTGAAGGGTGCCGAACGCGATGAATTGATCGCTCGTGCGGGTCATTTGCCTTCCATCAAGATCACCATGCGCAACTTGTGCGACCTTGAATTGATCGCAACGGGTGGGTTTTCACCTCTCACTACTTTCATGGGCAAGGCAGATTACGAACGCGTGCTCAAGGAAATGCGTCTTGCAGATGGAACGCTCTTTCCTCTGCCGATCACGTTGACCGCTGACCCGAAGGAACTTCCCACTGTCGGTGAAGAACTCGCGCTTCGCAACGCAAACTTTGACTTGATCGCTGTCATGCGCCTCGATGAAGTTTTCCACTGGGATGCTGAGACCGAAGCCGCTCTGGCTTATGGTTCGACCGACACCAAGCACCCGATGATTTCTGAAATGGGACGCTGGAACAAGGTCTGCATTTCTGGTCCGATGAAGGTTGTGAACCTTCCCAAGTACTACGATTTTGTGAACTTGCGCCACACACCTGCTCAGGTGCGCGAAATGCTTGAAACCATGGGAAATGACAATGTCGTTGCTTTCCAGACCCGCAACCCCCTGCACCGCATTCACGAAGAACTTACCAAACGTGCTGCCGCTCAGGTGAACGGTTCTTTGATCGTTCATCCTGTGGTTGGTATGACCAAGCCTGGCGATGTGGATCACTATACCCGTGTCCGCACCTATAAGGCATTGGTTGACAATCACTACGACAAAGCCAAGACCATGCTCAGCCTGTTGCCTTTGGCAATGCGTATGGCTGGACCCAAGGAAGCTCTTCTTCATGCCATCATTCGCCGCAACCACGGCGCGAATCATTTCATCGTTGGTCGTGATCATGCTGGTCCTGGCAATGACTCAACGGGCAAGCCGTTCTATGGTCCGTACGATGCACAGGAATTGATGAAGCAGTACGAACACGAACTTGGCGTCAAGATGGTTCCGTTCGAAATGCTGGTCTATTTGCCTGATGAAGATCGTTATGTGGAAGAGAAGGATGTACCGAAGGGTGCCAAAGTTGCCAATATTTCCGGCACACAGGTGCGTGATGACTATCTCGCCAAGGGTAAGTTATTGCCCGAATGGTTCACCCGCCCCGAAACCGCTGAAATTTTGCGCGAAATGTATCCTCCGCGCCACAAGCAGGGCTTTGGTATTTGGTTCACTGGTTTGAGTGGTTCCGGCAAATCTGCCACCACACAAGTCCTCACCACCTTGTTGCTCGAACGTGGACGTGAAACCGCCATCCTCGACGGCGATGTGGTCCGTACCCACCTTTCCAAGGGTCTTGGCTTTAGCAAAGAAGACCGCGATACCAACATCCTTCGCATCGGCTTTGTGGCTGGTGAGATCGTGCATGCCGGCGGCATCGTCATCTGCGCTGCCATCAGTCCGTATCGCGCCACCCGCGAAGAAGCCCGCAAAATGGTCGGTGAGAACTTCATCGAAGTTTACATGGATACCCCTGTTGAAGTCTGCGAACAGCGCGATGTGAAGGGTCTGTACGCCAAGGCTCGCCAAGCCATGATCGACGGCAAACCCATGGGCTTCACCGGCGTCGATGATCCCTATGAGCCGCCCATCAAGCCGGAGATCACGCTTAAGGGATACGACTCCACACCTGAAGACAATGCCCGTGTCATCGTCCAGTACCTGGAAGAACAGGGCTTCCTGCTTCCTGTGAAGTAAATTTATGTTTGTTACGGATTACGTATTACGACTTGTGTGATGCGTAATCCGTAACATTCTCATATGAACGTTCGACAATCCCCCTACGCTTCATTCTTAATCCTTGGTCTGCTTGCACTTTCAGGGACCTTTCTCATCCTGTATGCGACTCCGCAAGGCATGGGACTCTTCGATGACTCCATTGCCTATATTGCTGGCGCGAGAAGTCTGCTTGCCGGACAAGGCTATCGCGAAGCGTGGCTTGCTTCCAACCAACCTGTTACCCATTTCCCTCCCGGTTTTTCATCTGTTTTAGCTCTCGTCGGCATCAGCGGACTCGATCCTCTGCGTGGAGCACGCTTAGTCAATGCGTTGATCTTTGGCGCAAACGTTTTTATGCTTGGACTCATCGGCTGGCGCATGACCCAGTCGAAAGTGGCGGGGATTCTTTTAGCCATTTTGTTTCTGCTGAATGGACAACTCTTCCGCGTCCACACCACGGCGATGAGTGAGCCGCTGTATATCTTTTTTACGCTGGCAGCGTTCTTGTCATTTTGGCAGTATTTCTTTGAAGAAAGTCAGAGCGAATTAACCGCTAATGATGCTAAGAAAATAGAAAACCTTAGCGTTTTTCGCGAGCTTCGCGGTTCAAAAGGTTTTCTCCTCTTTGCATCGGTTCTCACCGCCTTTGCCTACCTGACCCGCTACGCCGGTCTTGCACTCCTCGCTACATTCCTCGTTTCCCTTTTCATTCTTCACCCCACCTGGAAACAACGCCTGACCAGTGCAGGTATCTTCCTCGCCGGGTTCATCCCCTTCGCTCTGGCGTGGAGCATCCGCAATCGGTTGCTGGCAGATAACGCCACCAATCGTACACTTGTCTATCATCCGATCACGGCGGAGAACATTCAGTTGGGCATTTCCAATTTTGCAACGTTCATTCTGCCCATCGAAACATGGCGGCGTGACCTGATCAAGGTCCCCAACCTTTTTGTTATTATTCTTACTGTTGTTATTCTGGTTTTGCTTGTGTGGGTTGTTTCTCGCGGTCTGAAGAAATATTTCAAGCCTGCCACTGAAATGCCCGAAGTTTTATCTTTTATTAGCACACTTTACATTTTTGGTTACCTCGCCTCGATCATTTCTTCGATGACGTTGTTCGATGCCAGCACTAAATTCCAACTTCGTATCGTTGCACCGGTGTATGTCAGCCTGCTTATCATGTTGGTCTATCTCGGTTACTGGCTTTGGCAAAAACAAAAAGCAGTCACCATTCTCTTATCACTGGTCATCTTCTCTCTTTCTTTTTTAAACTTTGCAGAAACCCTCACCCAACTCCGCAAAGGCGGGCAGGGGTATGCCTCCTTCCAATGGTTCGACTCGGAAGCGATGAAATTCATGCAAACCCTTCCTGCTGAGACGCGCATCTACTCGAACGAGACTGCTGCAGTGTATCTTTATACTGATCATCCCGGTTATGTCCTGCCTGATCTGATTGACCCGGTCACCGGCTTGCCGCGCGACCGCTTCGAAGAAGGTGTCGCCGACCTTCAAACCGAAGTGCTTTCCGGAAATGCCGTGCTGGCACTCTTTGATGTCGAATCTCAGGATGAAGATGTACAATCGGTCTATCGAACGCTCACAGATGGTCTGTATCTCGGGTTCGATAAACAAGGCGATAAAATCTATACAGCATTTCCGTAGTCAGGGTGCATGCACCTTGCACTACATAAATAAATCCACCCGTTTGGTATGACACATTTTCGGGTAAAAGGAACTCACATGACTATTTTCGATAAATTCAGTTTGAAAGGCCGCGTGGCGGTCGTCACGGGCGGCGGCGGACAGTTGGGCACGGAGTTTTGCAAGACGCTTGCAGAAGCTGGCGCTTCGGTGGTTGTTGCCGATTTGCTGGTCGATCACGCAGCACGATCCAATAAGATGCTTGCTGATGCAGGCTATTCTTCATTCCCTATCGGGTTGGATATTACCAACCCTGATTCCATCGCTGCGATGGTTGATGAGACGAAGAAACAGTTTGGACGTATTGACATTCTTGTCAATTGCGCTGCCATGGATCCCAAGTTCGACCCCGATGCCGCAGCTCGAGGGATCACCCCGGGCGCCTTCGAAGATTATCCGCTTGGCGATTGGCAAGCCGCCCTCAACGTCAACCTGACCGGCATGTTCCTCATGACACAAGCTTGTGTCAAGCAAATGGTGGCGCAAGGTAAAAAGGGAAGCATTATCAATATCTGCTCCACCTACGGCTTGAACGGACCCGACCAACGCATCTACATCAAAGATGGCAAACGTGTGGCATTCAAACCGGTCTATTACACCACCACCAAAGCCGGTGTGATGGGTTTTACCAAGTACCTCGCCGCCTACTATGCTGAGACGGAGATCCGCGTCAATGCTCTCACTCCCGGCGGCGTCTACAACAACCATGAAGAATATTTCGTCAAGAACTATTCTGCCAAGACGATCCTTGGTCGCATGGCGAAGAAGGACGAAATGAACGGCGCATTGCTCTTCCTTGCCTCCGATGCTTCTTCCTACATGACAGGCAATAATGTCATTGTAGATGGTGGTTGGACGGCGTGGTAATTCAGACGATGGACGATAGACCATTGACCATGGTCGATCGTCTACGGTCAATGGTCCGCTTATGACAAAAATTCTCGCCATTATCCCTGCCCGCGGCGGCTCGAAAGGCATTCCGCGTAAGAACATCCGCTCTTTTGCGGGCTATCCGCTCATTGCG
>JBEBCV010000042.1:0-2738 GCA_041157505.1 Chloroflexota bacterium
ACCATTTGGCTGTCTTGCACACCAGCACGGATGATCATGCCGAGGCGGGTACGTTGCAGCAAGATCCAGATCGAGATCAACACCACCAGCCCCACAATCGGAATAAAGATCTCGTTGTACACGCGTACACGCCCATCAAGGATCAAAATGGTTGAGCAATTGTTTGCCCACCAATCAGCAAAACTTGTGGCGGGGCAGGCTTCACCAGAACCATTGAAGAACGCAGGCTTGGGCATCACAAATTCGGGACGTCCCCAAATGGCACGCACCATTTCAATACCAATGGCACTCATACCCAGCGTAAGCATCAACTGATAGATCGGGCGGCTGTACAGCGGACGGATCAAGGTCGCTTCCATCAGTCCGCCCAATGCAACTCCGCTCAGGGTGGCGACCAGAACAGCAATGAAGAATAACCAATTTGAACTCAACTCATATAAGAATGCGCTCAGTTGGTCGTTGAACAGCAAGCCAACCAAGGCAACCATCACTGCCAATGTTACGGTGACAAAATTTTTCCAACTCAAACGCACAGTGCGTGGAGTATTGTCGAACAACGAAATACCAAACGCGCCAAGGATGCTCGCTAGCAGCAATCCGATCACTGCGAGCGGCATGGGAATTTCAGTGAAAGCGGCGGGCTGCACAGGCAGGCGCGCGCCAGAGTCCGCCATGAAGGCGAAGGTGACGGGGCTTTGCCCGTAATTCTCCACGTCCCAGATGGCGATGGGATAACGAGGGAGGAAAAAGCCGAAGAGGAGGATCGAGACGACGATCAACACCCAGGGAAGAATCCGCTTCAGACTTAAGCCAAGCCTGATTCGGCTAGCGAGAGCCGGGTACACATCCCCAAGCGTAAAACCGGTCACGATCAGCGCCAGCGGAGTCAATAGATCTACAAACGTATCCGGGCGGACGACTACCGTCCAGCCAATGTATGCACCGATCATGAAGAGCGTACCATGTGCGAGGTTAAGCACATCGAGCAGACCGAAGATAAGCGAGAAACCCGACGCAACCAGGAAGGTGATGGAGCCAACCGCGAGACCACGCAACAACGTGATGACGAAATCTTGTTTCTCCATGCCTTGCGCGGCAGCGATCAGGAAGGCTGCCATGATGAGGACAGCTACGAACATGACGATGTTCTTGCGAAGAAAGGAGTTCATGTTATGCGGCTCCCAGGAAACGATGAATGGCGGCTTTATCGGCGGCAAGGTCTTTCATCTTGCCATCCTGCACTGAGCGCCCTTCTTCGATGATGACATAGTATTCAGCAAGTTGGCTGGCAACAAGGAAGTTCTGTTCTACGAGGATGACGGTTGAGTCTTTGGCGAGTTCACGAATGGCAGCCATCATCGATTCAATGATGACAGGAGCAAGACCTTCGCTGGGTTCGTCGATGAGCAGAAGTTGGTTATCCGGCACAAGCGCGCGGGCGATGGCAAGCATCTGCTGTTGACCACCCGAAAGGCTGGTGCCTGGTAATGCGATGAGACGTTTGAGGTCGGGGAACAGGTCGAAGATAAAATCGCGCTTGCGGAGGTAATCTCCCTTTTTGCGTTCGGCGATCTTGAGATTTTCTTCCACGCTCAAATCGCGGAAAATGGCACGGTGTTCGGGGACGAAACCAATGCCCATGTTGGCAATATCGAATGACCGTAAGCCATTCACTTCCTGTCCATTGAATAGAACCTTGCCTTCACGCGGCGGCGTTAAGCCCAAAATGGATTTGAGTGTAGTGGTCTTGCCTGCACCATTGCGTCCCAATAAAGCAATAATGGAACCTTTCGGTACGCGCACATTCACACCCTGCAAGATGTGATACTGCCCGATGAAAGTATGGATATTTTGTACGTCGAGGATGTTTTCCATTTGACCTCAAATAGTGGGAAGTGGACAGTGGGAAGTTTGTAGTTTTCCATCCGCTACCAACTTCCCACTATCCACTGTTTTACACATTTAGTTCGTACAACCCGCCCAAGTATGCGGTTTGCACTTCCTTATTGGCGGCGATCTCTGAGGGAGTGCCTTCCGCAAGGACCTTGCCTTGATGCATGACCGTGATCTGGTCGGAGACGCTCATGACCACGTTCATGTTGTGTTCCACAAGCATGACTGTTTTATTGCCTGCTTTTTGAATCCCTTGGATCAACTCGATCAACTCAGGGACTTGTTCCGAAGCCATGCCTGCGGTGGGTTCATCGAGCAGCAGCACTTCGGGGTCTGGTGCAAGGATCATGCCAAGTTCAAGCTTGCGTTGATCGCCATGTGGCAAGGTCCGCGCCAGTGTGTGGACGCGATCTTTCAAACCAACTCGTTCGATGACTTCCAACGTCCGTGTTTCGTAAGACTTGAAATGTGCAGCTGTTTGCCAGAACTTGAAGTTATCGCGTCCGAGCGCCTGTGCAGCAAGACGAATATTCTCGAAAACAGTGAGGTTGGGAAAGATGTTCGTGATCTGGAAGGAACGCCCGATCCCATAGTGGATGGTTTTATGAACAGGTTGATGCGTGATATCCCGCCCTTTGAAGATGACCTTGCCGCTGGTAGGTTCAATGTTTCCGCTGAGCAGGTTGAAAAATGTGGTTTTGCCAGCCCCATTGGGACCAATAATGGCATGTAATGAGTTCTTGCGGACTTTGATGCTCACACTGTCCACAGCGACGAGCGCGCCGAATTGCTTGGTCAGGTTTTGGGTTTCGAAAATGATCTCGGGTTCCATAAAGCCTTCCAGA
>JBEBCV010000043.1:0-7574 GCA_041157505.1 Chloroflexota bacterium
CCAGCTTTAATGGTCACCGCGTTTTTGCCGAACGTTTTAACAGGCTTATTGATTCCGTCCTTGGGCGAAGAACCCGGCTGGCGTGGTTTTGCGCTGCCTCGTTTGCAAAAGGATTTTGGACCCGTGCTTGGCACGCTTATCTTGGGGACATTGCATGGCATTTGGCATTTGCCCGCCTTATTCACGCCTCTTCTCGGACCCTTTAGCTGGGATAGCTTTCTGACGTTTGTTCTCACCGCTGCAGCAGGGACCTTCATCTACACCTGGGTCTTCAACAACACCCGCGGCAGTGTGTGGATCGCGATCCTTCTGCATGCTTCCAGCAATTCTGCTTCGAATCTTGTTGGCAGTCTCATTCCCAAAAGCGTGGAATTGACCGGCTGGCAGAGCGCATTGAATGCAGGCTGGCTTAATGTCATTGCCTTCAGTCTCGCCGCAGTTTTGCTCATCATCTTCACACGCGGCAAGCTGGGCTATCGCCCTGAGCAGATAAATTCGTGAAAATTTTCGGCGAATCTCATTTTGTGTGAATTTTTGTCCAGTGTTTTGTGTGAGGAATTGAGACCAACTTCTTCCAGAAAAGAATAAAGTAGGAACATCAGAGGCAAGCTTAGTTTAGAAGGATGCAGAGATGGACTTGACCACACTTACGGATATGGAAGAGGTATGGACCCAGCAGGCTGCCAATGGCGACCTGGATGCCTTCAATCAATTAGTGCTCAAACATCAAGACCTGGCATATAGACATGCAGTTTCCATGCTGAACGACGGTTGGATGGCTGAAGAAGTTGTGCAGGAAGGTTTCCTCAAGGCGTTCCAGAACATGAAAAGTTTTCGAGGTGGTTCCTTCCGAGCTTGGTTGATGCGTATAGTCACTAACACGGCATACGATGTGTCACGCCAAACCTCAAAGCAGCCAACCCAACCGTTGTTCCCCGATGATGACGATGGCGAAGAAATGGAATCTCCCCGCTGGCTGGCAGACCCGAACACCTCTGTGGAAGGATCTGTTGAGCAGGAAGAACAAGTTCAATTTATCTACCGCACAATGAACGAATTGCAGGAAATCTATCGCTCAGTACTTACCCTGGTGGACCTGCAGGACTTTGATTACGAAGAAGCTGCACAAGCTCTGAACGTTCCTGTTGGTACGGTCAAGAGTCGCCTGGCGCGCGCGAGATTACAGATGAAGGAAAAGTTGGGTAATTCTTTGAACCATTTAGACCAGGTGCAGTTCTCTGCAGGAAATTGTTTGATCGTTCGTTAGTGACTGAAATTTATAGGAGATTTAATATGACTTCAAATTCAAACCAACACCGTTTGACAACCATTTGGGAGCGTTACAACTCCCCGATCATCTGGTTATTGCTGGTTGCCTATCTCGCACTGGTTGCATTTCTGGTCACTGTCGTATTTCCCGTCGAATTTGTGGACCGTTCACAATCAGGATTCTACGAAGCACAAGCTGTGATCGCATTCGGGGTCATAGGTTTGATCGGCGTCTTTCTATCGATGCGAACCGGTTTCCCCAATGCCTGGGATGCCAAAATAGCCAATACCCAGCGTCTTGTCATTCCAATTGCAGCAGGCTTGTTGCTCGGAAGCCTCTTCCTCGCAACGGACTTGATCACGAATATGTCTCAATTGCAGGAAGAACACTTGAACATTCAATCGACGGATGTCGCGTTTCCTGCTTCGATCTTCGTCTATTCAGCCGCCGCAATTTTTGTTGAAGTTGTTTATCGCTTGTTGACCATTCCATTACTGCTCGCACTGATCTCGGTCATCGTTCGCAGCCAGGGTGGGCGCGAAACGGTGTTTTGGATATTGGCGATCCTCACTTCACTGATTGAGCCGCTAACCAATACTGCCGCATCACAATACTTACCCCCGCTTGCTTTAACCTTTGTGATGGTTCAATCGTTTGCAGCGAACCTTCTTCAAGCGGTTTTCTTCCGTAAGTACGGCTTCCTTGCAGCAATTCTTTTACGAGTTGCTTTCTACATCCCTTTTCATGTAATCGGATCCTTTTTAAAGTAAAACCAAATAGTAATTCAGAGAAAGTTAGAGGTAACCATGAACACCACCATGAACCACAATATGCACGACCACTCCAATCACGATGAAGAACCCATGATGGATCACTCCATGCATGAAGGTATGGACCACTCTGCACATGACGAAATGGATCATTCCCAACACATGGGGCACAACATGCCCACCGCCGTGGACCATTCCGCCCACGCCGGTCACAACATGTCTGGCGCGATGGATCATTCCGCGCACGCTGGGCACGGCGCCGACCACAGCGGGCACGAGCAGATGTTCCGTATCCGCTTCTGGTGGAGTTTGCTGTTGAGTATTCCTGTACTCGTGTACAGCGAGATGATTCAGATGTGGCTCGGCTTCATGCCGCCCATGTTCCCCTTCGCCGAATGGATTCCCTTCGTCTTCTCCGTGGTCATCTTCGCTTATGGCGGCATTCCCTTCCTGCAAATGGCAACCCCTGAGTTGAAGGAACGCAAGCCGGGCATGATGACCCTCATCTCACTGGCGATCTCTGTCGCGTTCATATACAGCGTCGCTGCCGAATTCATTGACCTGGGCGAAGGCTTCTTCTGGGAGCTAGTAACCCTGATTGACATCATGCTGCTCGGTCACTGGCTCGAGATGCGCTCGGTGCGACAAGCTTCCGGCGCGTTGAACGAACTCGCCAAACTCATGCCCGATACTGCAGAGCGCATCATCAAGGGCAGCACCACCGAAACCGTTTCGGTGACCGACCTCAAACATGGCGACCTGATCCTCGTCCGCCCTGGTACAAGCGTGCCTGCTGATGGGGAAGTGGTCGGCGGTTTCTCGGATGTCAGCGAAGCGATGATCACCGGCGAGTCCAAACCTGTTCACAAGCACAAGGGCGAGAAGGTCATTGCGGGCACCCTTAACGGCGACGGAAGTCTGCGCGTGAAGGTCACCGCCACTGGCGACGAAACCGCCCTGGCTGGCATCATGCGCCTCGTTGAACAGGCACAGCAATCCAAATCTAAAACGCAAGTGCTTGCCGATAAAGCCGCAGGCTGGCTCTTCTACATCGCGCTGGCTTCTGCCATCCTCACCGCCATCGCGTGGACCATCGCCGACACCTTCAACATCGAAGTGCTCAATCGCGTCGTGACTGTGCTGGTCATTGCCTGTCCGCACGCGCTCGGTCTGGCGGTTCCGCTCGTCGTTGCCATCACCACTGCCATGGGCGCCAGGAACGGCATCCTCGTGCGCGATCGTTTGGCACTCGAAGCTGCACGCGAGATCGACATCGTCATCTTCGACAAGACCGGCACGCTCACTCAAGGTCAATTCGGTGTCGTGGATATGGTGACCGCAGATGGCTGGGAGAACAACCAAGCCCTGGCGCTCGCTGCCGCGCTTGAGTCTGACTCCGAGCATCTCATCGCCCAATCCATCCGCCGCCTTGCACGTGACCGCAAGCTGGTCATTCCACCCGTGAGCAATTTCTCCGCCTTGAAAGGGCGCGGCGTGCAAGCAGACTTTGAGAATGAAACGTACTAAATCGGCGGTCCACGCCTGCTCGAATTGCTCTCACTGAATCCTCAAGCCACATTCGCAGACTTTACCAAGAGCGCCAACGCCAAATCGCAATCGGTGGTGTACCTGACCACGCAACAGACCATCATCGCCGCCGTCGCCGTCGCAGATGTGATCCGCCCCGAGAGCAAAGGAGCAATCGCCACTTTGCAATCCATGGGCATCGAAGTCGCCATGCTGACGGGTGACAGCCAAGCCGTTGCCAAAGCAGTGGCATATGAATTGGGCATCAAGCGTGTCTTTGCCGAAGTGCTTCCCGAACACAAAGACCAGAAAGTTGCTGAATTACAGAGCCTCGGCAAACGTGTAGCAATGGTCGGCGACGGTGTCAACGACGCGCCCGCCCTCACCCGCGCAGATGTAGGCATCGCCATCGGCGGCGGCACGGATGTTGCGATCGAATCAGCAGGCTTGATCCTGGTCAACAGCAACCCATTGGATGTGGTCAAGATCTTCAAGCTCAGCCGCGCCAGTTACCGCAAGATGATCCAAAACCTGTGGTGGGCGGCAGGCTATAACATCGTCGCCATTCCGCTTGCGGCGGGTGTGCTCGCCAACTGGGGCATTCTGCTCTCGCCCGCTTTCGGAGCCGTGCTCATGTCTGTCAGCACCATCGTAGTTGCCATCAACGCCCAATTGCTGCGCAGGACAAGCCTGTAAGGTTGTTTAGTTTGTGATCCTGAGCGGAGCGAAGGATCTCTACTTCAAGGGAAGAGACCCTTCGGTCGCAAAGAACGCTCCCTCAGGGTGACCTATTCTTGATAGGTATCTTATGAACAAGACTCTTATTTCCACCAATGCCATGATCTTCCTGTTCGCAGCCACGCACATCTTCAGCGACGCCATTACCAACATGCTCTCCGCATTGCTGCCGACTCTACAAGTCCTCTATGGGCTGACCGAAACCACACTCGCGCTTTTGGTGGCAGCCCTTTCGCTTAGCGCCCTTGTCACGCAGCCGCTGTTCGGCGCACTGGCAGACCGCTTCGGTCGCCGCCGCACGGCTGCCATTGGCGTGATCCTCAACGGAATTTTGTTCAGCCTGCTCGGCATCGCCCCAGACGTTCGTTATCTGTTCGGCTTGATCCTTCTCGGCGGGTTGGGCTCAGCGGCCTTTCATCCGGCACTTGCCAGTCTTGCGCGTACCATCGGCGGACGCAGAGGGGAAGTGGCGGTTGGTCTCTTCAGCGCAGGCGGCACACTCGGCATTGCGCTGGGTCCCGTCATCATCATGATGCTCTTCGCCCGCTATGGATTAAGTTACACCCCGTGGCTCATGCTGCCCGGCATCTTCTTTGGATTATTGATCTTGATGTTGACCACCGAAACAAGTGAGACCATCAAAGCGGAATCATCCAAGCTGTTCGACTCGCGCCTCATTCTCGGACCGGTGGGCTTGCTTGCCCTCACAAGCATTCTCAGCAACGTGGCTTTTGTGACCTTTACCAGCGCCATGCCTTTGTGGATGGTCCGCGCGCATAACCTGCCCGTCGACTCAACCTTGATTGGCTGGACGCTCTCGCTCTTCTCGCTGTCTGCGGCGTTGGGCGGAGTCTTGGGCGGGCTGATCAGCCGTCGGCTGGGTGCGAAGCGTTTGATCGTGGCGACATCCCTGCTGGCGTTGATCCCGCTATTTGGCGTCTTCTCGCTTGCGCCCGGTTCTGTATCCTATTATGGTGCAGTGGCGTTAGCGGGTGCGCTCATCAACGCGGGGTTGCCGCTGCTGATCGTCAGTGCGCAAGACCTTTCGCCGAAAAATGCGGCAGCGGCTTCGGGCATGCTGATGGGTTTCTCAGGCGGTGTGGCTGGATTGATCTATGTGGGCATCGGTAAATTGCAAGAGACGGTTGGTCTTGCCCCCGCCATGAGCGCCGGGTATCTTGCGCTGGTGTTGGCAGTCTTCGCGGCGTGGGTGGCGTTGAAGGTCAAACCTGTGAACGCATGTGAAGGGGATGGCAAGGTTTGTGCCTGTGTGAGCTGTTTCGACTCAAGTGTTCCAGCCATAATGTAATGTTCATTGTCGGATCAAAAAAGCCGTTTCTGTTGTAGAAACGGCTTTTCTTTTTGGAATTACATCGCATCGATATGGGCGGCGAACAGTTTTACGATTGCCGGGTCGAAATGAATTCCTGCCTGGTTCAAAATATATTGATAAGCTTCTTCGCGGCTCATGGCTTTGCGATAGGGGCGGTCGGAGGTGAGGGCATCCCAAACGTCGACGATGGCGAAGAGGCGGGCGCCGATGGGAATTTGATCGCCTTTCAAGCCGCGCGGATATCCCGTGCCATCCCATTTTTCGTGATGGCAGTAGGGAATGTCGAGCGAGGGCTGCAGGTAGGAGATCTGCGAGAGCCATTCATAAGCGTGGATCGGATGACCGCGCATGATCTTCCATTCGTCTTCATTGAGCTTGCCTGCTTTTAATAGCACGGAATCTGGAATGCCAAGTTTGCCAACATCGTGCAGGAGCGATCCGCGCCAGATGTGCTTGATCTCTTCTTCCGATAAGCCATACGCGCGGGCGAGGAGGATGGTCTTTTCAGTGACGCGTCGTGAGTGACCTTCGGTTTCCTTGTCTCGCAGGTCGAGAGCGCTTGCCCAGCCTTCGATGGTCTTATCGTAGGCAAGCAGGATCTCGGTATTCAATTGTTCGAGTTGTTGACGTTGTTCGGCAATGAGACGGTAGCGGTTGAGGCGGGTCATGCTGCGCAGGCGCGCCATCAGTTCCATGCCGTCGAATGGTTTGACGATGAAATCATCGGCGCCGGCTTCGAACCCGGCGAACTTGGATTGACGGTCATCGAGGGCGGTGATCATCAAGACAGGAACCGCACTCAGCGATGGAGTGGTGCGGAGTTTATGGCATACTTCGAAACCGTCCATACCGGGCATCATGACATCGAGCAGGATGACATCCGGTTGTATCTCTGCAGCCATGGCAAGCCCTTCGATGCCGTTTTGGGCGAAATGCAGATCGAACGATTCTGAAGAAAGTATGGCCTCGAACATGGTGCGCATGACAGGTTCGTCATCGATGATGAGTATTCGTGCCAGGCTATCCATGGGTGTCCTTTCTATGTCTTTAATAAGATCTTTTGGATCATCGCGACCAGTTTATTAAGACGGACGGGTTTGGTTATGTATTCGTTCGCTCCGGCTTCGAGACAGCGTTCACGGTCACCGGGCATGGCTAACGCGGTGATGGCGATCACAGGCACAGAGGCGATCTCAGGCTGAGGCAGGAGGCGCAATCGTCGAATCGCTTCGAGCCCATCCATGCCAGGCATTTGAACATCCATTAAAACAAGGTCTGGTTTTACTTGTTCAACATTGGCAAGGAAATCATCGCCGTTGAGATACGAGTATACGTGATAGTTTTTCGAACGCAGGTAATCTTCTACCATCAGAACATTGGTTTCGTTATCATCCACAACGATGATCGAACCGAGGTGGATCTCTGCTGAAACGACCAACGCCTGGTCTGGGTGGATCTTTTCTGGACGTGGGAGCCTTATTAATGCCTGGTGAAGATCGTTCAAGGTGAAGAGTTTTACCAGAGAGCCATCTGCGCCGAAATTTCTGGCTTTTTCAGGCTCGTCTTGCACAGAGGTGACAATGACCGGAATATGGCGGGTTGCTTCATTCCGTTTTAGATTCTTAAGGATCTCCCAGCCGGAAACATCTGGCAGGTTGAGATCAAGCAAAATGACACCCGGTTGGAGTGCGGCGGCTTTTTCGAGCACATCCCCGCCTGTGGTGAGAACGGTGGAATGAATGCCAAGCGATTTCAAGAATTGGTTCAGTCGGTCTGCATCGACCGTTTGATCTTCCACGATCAAAGAGTTCTTATCCAGAGGCAGTTCTTCCACCTTTGGTTCTGGTAATTCTATAGGGGAGGAAGAATAAGGCAGGCTGACGACAAATCGGCTGCCCTGCCTTGGGGTGCTATTGACCTCGATACTCCCGCCGTG
>JBEBCV010000044.1:0-6696 GCA_041157505.1 Chloroflexota bacterium
GTTGCTGAGCCCGGCGTGGCAGGCAAATGGCATTTTGTCAGTCCACAGATATCAAAAATGACGGGGTTCAACCAGGAGGAATGGATAAACGAACCAAGGCTTTGGTATTCACGTGTCCATCCGGATGACCGCGATCGAACCATGCAAGACGAAGCTGAAGCCCTGCATGAAGGCAAAATGCCGAAACTTGAGTATCGGTTGCTCACAAAAGATGAACGGTATATTTGGATATCCGACGAGAGTTATGTTTTTGTCGATTCAAGCAAGCTGTTAGTCCAGGGGTTTATGCTTGACATAACCAGTCGAAAACTGGCAGAAGAACAACTTACCAAACACATTGCCGAACTTCAAGCCGTTCATGGTATCAGCAAAAACCTGATCCAAAAAACAGACCTTCAAAAGTTGATTTTTGCCACAGGCGAACAATTACGGCTTTCGCTTAATGCCAATAATGTTCTTATCTCCATCCATGACCCAAACACAAACCTGATCCACTTCCCTTATGATTTTGAAGAAGGCACTCCCCGCAAAGATGTGCCCATCCGTTTTGGGGAAGGAATAACAACCCGCATTATGGAAGGTAAAAGGCCGGTCATCATCGAAAATGACTGGAAGCGCCGCGCAGCTGAAATGAATGTCATCAATACCAGCAGCATCCCGGCAAAATCTTCAGTCTCTGTTCCGATCATGACTGATGAAAAAGTTATAGGTGTGATCAGCCTGGAAAGCACAGAGCGCGAATTTGCCTTCAGCGAAAATGATGCTCAATTACTCATGACCATTGCTGCCAATTTGGCGGTCGCCATTGAGAAAACTCGTTTACAGGAATCTGTTCAAAAAGAGATGGAGATCCAGGAAAAGTTAATTCGCGAGCTTGAAGTCAAGAACGAAGAACTGGAGCGCTTTACATATACTGCATCACACGACCTGAAATCTCCGCTGATCACCATCCGTGGATTCCTCGGGTATTTGGAGCAAGACGCTCGCACCGGCAATTTTGACCGATTGAACGCCGATATTCAACGGATCTCAGATGCAACCGAAAAAATGCACCGTTTGCTGAGTGAATTGTTGGAACTTTCCAGAGTCGGGCGGGTGATGAACGAAAAACAATCTGTGCCTTTTGATGCCATCGTAATGGAAGCGTTGAGGCGTGTAGAAGGTCAATTGAAAGAGAAACAGGTCAAGGTCCAGGTAGGAAGCGAGTTTCCCATTGTCCATGTAGATAAGGAACGGCTGATCGAAGTCATCCAAAACCTCACAGACAATGCCGTCAAATTTATGGGAAATCAGCCATCCCCCATCATCGAGATCGGTCACGTAACCGAAGATGGACGCCCAATCTTTTTTGTGCGTGACAATGGCATCGGCATTAAGACAGATTTTCATAAACGCATCTTTAACTTGTTCGACAAACTCAACCCCGCCACCGAAGGAACTGGGGTTGGGCTGGCGCTTGTCAAACGCATTGTTGAGGTTCATGGCGGTAGTATTTGGGTAGATTCACATGAAGGCTCAGGGGCGACATTCTATTTCACACTTAGCGAAAACAGCGAATAAAGCAATCAACATCTCATAAATTCCGCCCTTGACGAGAATAAAGTAATAATATATAGTACTTATACTATAATACTAGTACTATATAATCTATACGCATATGTCCCTTAAACACGCCATACTTGGATTCCTCTGTTATCTGCCACTTTCAGGCTACGACCTGAAAAAAGCGTTCGACAACTCAGTTCAGCATTTCTGGCCCGCCAATCAAAGCCAGATCTATCGCACACTTGCCGAGCTTGAAGAAAATGGCTTGGTCACCAAAGAAGTGATAAAGCGTGAAGAACGGCTTGATGTGAAAATTTATCATGTCACTGAAAGTGGACGCACCGAGTTACATCAGTGGCTTGCCCATCCCCTTCCTGAACATGATGACCGCGAACCTTTTCTAATTCAAGTTTATTTCAGCGGTCAACTTAATGACGCAGAAGTACTCCACCTTTTTCGGCAAAAACTTAGAGAAACAGAAGAGCGACTGGCAGTGTATGAGACGGTGTATGAAATGATCCAAAATACTCCACAACGTATCGACAATCCGCGTGCCATATTCTTTAGTGTGCTCACTTTAGAAGCGGGTTACGTCAATAATAAATCTATTGCGGCATGGCTGCGCTCAGCCATTGAACGCATAGAAACCAAAGACTACAAGATCAATATAGGTTCAAATGAATAAGAGCATTCGCAACATCATTATATTTTCGGTAATTACTGTTAGTGGTGGCTGGCTGGGCATCTGGCTCAACAACATCACCGGAAATACAGCACCGCCCTTGCAAAGTTTGGGCGCACTCGTTTGGCTTACCACCCCTGCCCTTTCCGGCTTTTTGCTGCGTGCCTTGGGAGGAGATGGCTGGCAGGATGCTGGCTTTGGTTTGAATCTCCTCTCAGGCTCGAAGTGGTATCTGGTAGCGCTTCTCGTCTATCCGCTCGCCTCGCTCCTGACATTTGCTATGGCTGCGCTCTTTGGCATCGTCTCCACTGACGGTTTTGCTGCTCAAGGTTTAAGCGCATACCTCTCTGCAGTCGGCGTATTATTCGTCGGTTCGCTGATGAAAAACTTCTTTGAAGAATTCGCATGGCGTAGTTACCTCACTCCGCGCCTTGAAGCAGCGGGAGTCCGTCCGATGGTCAATCACATCCTCGTTGGCATTTTGTGGATGAGTTGGCATTTACCCTACTATTACTACTACCTTGACCGTGCAACATTGGAAAGTGCCATTACAACGAGTATTCCTGTCTTTATCTTTGTGGGCTATCTCGTGATGATCCCTACTTCCTTTTTGTTTGGTGAATTACGCCTACTCAGCAAATCCACTTGGACGGTTTTCCTCCTGCATCAGGTTATCAATGCATTGAGTATGCCCCTGCTGATAAACGGATTTATTGAAGTCAACGGTCCCCTAGCCCCGATCTTCACACCTACGAATGAAGGGGTAATTGTCTCGTTATTGTTTGGTGCTGTCGGCTTGATATTGATGAAATATAGGCTACGGCAAGTCGCTTAAAAGCAAACCGCCGAAGCATTAGAGCTTCGGCGGTCTTTATATTTATTCAATCCCATCAAAAATGTGATCGAGTACATCCTCGCTCACATCAAAGACCGAGCCATTCTCAGGCAAGGCCTCCTCCATCATCCACTTGGGCAGCCGGTCATCTTCCTTGGTGAAGCCTGCGCGTTTGTTAAATTCGCGTTCCAATTTGATGGTCTCTTTACCAAGCGCCTGCAAGATGTTATCTGGCACATCCTCCCAGCCATAGCGTGCCTTAAGCAGACGTTTCACGACACCGTCAGGCGTCGCTGCATAGCCAAAGCCAGCGAAGATACATGCACCGATGGTATCGTAGCCTGCCATATTCAGTTGAGCATTTAGTGAAACTTCCTTTTGTTGGGTCGGATCTAAATGATTGACCTGTGCACGGATGGTCAGGCCACAGGTATGGTCTGCACCTTGCGGTGTGGTTGCATACGTTACACCCGTTCCCTTAATAGAGCGCGGCTCATAAGCAGACATTGCCTGTCCTTTTACAGCGGGCACCCGTTCAATGCCATACTTCTTACCCACCGTCACAGCCCCGTCGCCAAGAATGCGGCCAAGTTCCGTCCCCTTGCGAATTTCATCTATCAGCTTCATGGCATCTTCTTCGCTGCCCCAACGCATGAGACCTGCTTCCGCTGCCACCCCAAATGAACCGCCAATTTCGATCGAATCCAGTCCAAGGTCGTTCACCTGCCAATTCATACGGCCGATCGAATCAAGGGAGTCAATGTCGATATTGGTTCCCATCAAACCAATGGTCTCATATTCCAATGGCGAAACAATGATCTTGCCATCCTCGCCGCCAAAGACATTCGAACACTTGATGGTACAACCTGCCATACAGGCATGTGCCGGGTCGGATGGCTTCCCTCGTGTCAACGTGAATTCACGCAATTGCTCACCGCTAATGGCGTCCACATTGTCAAATGTTCCGCGCGAAAAGTTGTGTGCAGGAATTGCGGCAAAACGCTGGGTCATTTGCGCCATGGCAGCTGTGCCATAGTCACGATACGTAATGGATTGCGGATGGTTCATCACCGACTGGGTGTAATCTTTCTGTGCAACCTTAAATCCTTCCACATCAGTTATTGGCGGCTTTTGTCCACCAGTATGATCGAAAATTATCGCTTTCAAACCTTTTGAACCCATTACTGCGCCAAGTCCACCACGAGCAGCGATTCGGGAAGGGATCTTGTCTTTATCAATATTCTGAATCCCCGCGGACTTCATCCTCATCTCCCCGCCTGGGCCGATAAGCGCAATGGCAACCTTGTCACCATATTTTTCAAGCAGTTTTGGGGCAGTTTCATATACACCCAAACCAGCAAGGTCATCTGCCTTTACCCATTTAGCCCCACCGAGCGACAAATGCAATACCCAATACCCTTCCTTATCAGGCATATCTTCGATGATGAGTGCGTGAATACCCATAAATGCCATATGGTAGCCGGTTCTTCCACCCGCGTTAGCTTCTTTGATACCCCCGGTAAGAGGAGACTTGCCTCCGACTGATATGCGGTCTGTGGACGAAAGGATATGCCCTACCAACAGCCCTGGAGTGAAGATAAGTTTATTACCGGATCCTAGCGGGTCACATTTAGCATCCACTTCATCGACCATTATGCGCGCGATCAGTCCACGCCCACCAAGGCGCTGCCAGGTTTCAGGGACGGGTTCTCGTTTCAATTCTTGTGTCCGAGTATTAACACGCCAGATTTGAGATTTATATTCAGCCATTTTCACTCCTGAAAGCAGGTTATCAAATTTTTTATTATCAATTTCCAGTAAAAGACATTATTTCAAACAATCAGCACTCCATAATGTATATATCCCTAAAACAGCCAAACGCTTACATGAAACACTGGTTTCAAGTTCATAAGCAAGCTTTTTTTGGTTCTTTTTAGTAATAATGATATCCCCAGATTTAACATCAAGTTTAATATCGACCAGACACTGAAGACTTTCGGTCTCCTTGCAATAAGATATCCTATTCTGCAACAATCGTTGATCATCGTACGTTCCAAGCCATTCACTTCCCCATTTCGACACAAAAGGCTCACGCCGAATAACGTAGGGAAACCATTCTGCCTCAGCTTGCCCAACCACAAATAAATACCGCCCATCGGCCGGCACGTTTTCCTCTACAAAGTTAGCAACATCATACGCACTTCTATTGAGGACAATCACTGAGTCCCTGACCTCGGTTATGCCTAAAATAGCCATCTGTGCGATCACAATGAATATGCCTGCTAATACCACCCACCGGACCGGTCTTTGTTTAAAAACATCCTTTGCCCCAGCAAAGCTTACACCAATCAGGATACCAGCGAGTGAGACAAAAAAACGCTCACTTTCGGGTGAAAGAAAAAACACCATCAAAACCAATACTGCTGGGAGCCCATATTGTCTTTTGTAAATAAGATAAATGACAGCCCCACCCGCCAAAATCAATCCCAACGCAGGAATTGGGGTTTCGATAACTTTCAAAAACGCCCAAGAAAATAAATTACTGATCTGCCCGCCAGATGATGCATTCAGAAAGGCATCGTTATCATGGCTTGAAAACGCATTGGTAAATATATCGAATCCATACCGGGTGATCATTACATACAACCAAGGAACGCTCACCAAAAGTGCAGATCCACCAGTAAATAAAATGTTCTTCCAGGTTGCTTTATTAAATTCAAACACCCACCAACCGGCGATCCACAAGGCAAAGAACAGACCATAAAACAGGTGTGTCATTGAGGTCATCCCCAAGAAGACACCCGCCATAATAGCAAAAAACCGGTTACCTTCTTTATGGGCACGGTAAAAGCTATAGAACCCACTGAACATCAAGAAGAAGGCTAATCCGCGCACCATACCTGCAGACCAGGTATGGTTGTAGTACAAGGTAGGCGAAAACAACACGAACAATGTCGAGAAGACCCCCGCCCAAAAGGAACGTGTGATCCTCTCGACAAGAAAAAATACAGGAATCAAAGCCAGTAAACTAAAAAATGGGGGGACGAATCTAAGATATGTGATGGAAGATACATCCAATAACCGGGTAACCATTGCCATTACATAAAAGCCCAACGGAGGGTACGCAAATGGGATGCCACCCGGCCCATAAAAAGGTGTACTTTCTGGCAACCTGAAATCGTTACTTGAAATTTGTTCCGACATCAGCGCAAACATGCCTGAAAAACCCATTGGTAATTCAAAACGGACAGCATTATAGAAAAGGAAGACACCACTCACTACAAATAAAAATATCAACGAGAGGGTTTTCCAAATGTCCAGTTTCTCATGAAGAATGCCGGATCGGTTCATATACACAAGATCTTTCATCAATATTTCGCTTTTAGGCAAACAAACTCTGTACAGCTTCTCTAAATACCTTTGTATGATAATCTACATCGGCTTGGGTGGTTTCGGGAGAGATGAGAGCCATGTTGTGGAATGGAGTCATCAAGATGCCACGATTGAGGGCAAAGAGGTGCATGTAACGGTCCAACTCGGGATCGACAGCTGCATGAGCCTCGCCCCCATTCTTTGGAGGCATGGGACGGAACCAATACTCGGAGCGATTTCCCAAACGCTTCACGATCCACGG
>JBEBCV010000045.1:0-19679 GCA_041157505.1 Chloroflexota bacterium
TGTGCACAAGAAGTTACCAAAGAGATCGTCTAATTGAATAACAATAAAAAGGTGGAATGGTTGGAGCTACCCTTCAACCATTCCTCGCTGGGAAATATCGCTGTCATAATCCATGCCTCCAGGAAATCTAACTATACAATTTTACCATTATGAATTTTAATAACTAAAATCCTTGCACAATTGAAAAAAATAGTCTATGCTTAAAGCCGTGGAAGACGTCATTTCCACGGCAGCAACATAGCTGTCAATCTTTTATTTCTCTTGGAGGAGAAAATGAAAAAACTGTTGACCCTTGCCAGCCTTCTTGCAGTAGCCTCGCTTTTGCTTGCGGCTTGCGGCGGCGGAAGCTCTTCTTCCGCTTCAGACCTGCTCGGAGCCATTCAGGAGCGTGGATACATTCTCATTTCCACCGACCCGAACTATGAGCCCCAGTCGTTTTTGAACACAGAAGGAAGCCGCCCATCAGATACCAAGTGCCCTGGTGATGCCCTCACCACTGCTGAAATGCAAGGTTTCGATGTGGATGTTGCCGCTGCCATTGGTGAATACCTTGGCGTGGAAACCTGTTTCGCCACCCCCTCCTGGGATGCGATCACGGCTGGCAGCTGGGCAGACAAATGGGACATGAGCGTTGGCTCCATGACCGTGACCACCGCTCGTCAGCAAATTCTTGATTTCAGCGTGCCTTACTACTACACCCCCGCTGTTGTAGCCGTAGCCGCTGACGCTGGTATCGACTCCCTCGAAGGACTTTCTGGACAGGCTGTTTGTGCCGGTGGCGCTACCACCTACGAAACCTGGTTGAATAACGACATTGAAGGACTTGGCTTGCCCGAAGCTTCCATCTACGCCGAAGTTCCTGCCGATGTGACCGTTGTGCCGCTCGAGACCGATCAGGAATGCGCCCAGTCCATCGCTTCAGGACGCAAGGATTTCGTCGCCTACGTGACCTCTGAAACCGTTGTGGATGCGAATCTCGCGGCTGGCATGCCCGTCGTCAAGCTTGATGGCGCTGTCTTCTCAGAAGACCTTGCTGCTGCGTTCGACAAAGCCTCCTCTCTCGATACTGCCTCCCTGCGCGCCAAGGTGGATGAGCTCTTCAACGCCATGCACGAAGATGGTCGCCTCTCCGAACTTTCCAACAAGTGGTTCGAAGTGGATTTGACCGCGGCTCCCAACCAGTAAGACAAAATGAAAAAAAGGGAAGCGGTACCAGTACCGCTTCCCCTTTTATTATTCCACATCACCTCTTGGAGGTAACAGATGGCATCCATCACCAATCAGGGACAGGCACAACAATCGCAGGCAGAACTACTCTACCAGGCGCAGCTTCGTAAGGAACGCATGTTCCGCACCCATGTTGGCGTCTCTTGGGCAGTCCTATTTTTTATTTTGATCTTTCTTTTCAGTGGGCAAAATATTCAGCTTGGTTCCTTCACGTTTGAAACCATACAACTGGACTCCGAGTTCATCCTGAAAAACCTGACCTTTATTGCACAAGGTTTGGGGCAAACCCTGCTGATCTCCGTCCTTTCGATCTTATTTGCCATCGCATTGGCATTATTGGCAGCCCTTGGCAGGCTTTCTACATATCCACCGATCTACGCCATCAGCACATTTTATGTTTCCCTGATCCGCGGAACACCCCTTTACCTCCAAATCTTTTTCTTTTTCCTTGCATTACCCCAGCTTGGCATTATCCTTTCCGGTATTGTTGCGGGTGTGATGGCATTGGGCTTGAATTATGGCGCATATATGTCTGAGACTTTCCGTGCGGGGTTGAGTTCTGTTGGCAAGGGACAACGCGAAGCTGCCATGGCATTGGGAATGACTCCTGGTCAGACCATGAGGCGCGTTGTTCTGCCGCAGGCGCTGCGTTTTGCAATTCCGCCCATGGGTAACGATTTCATCTCTATGACGAAAGACTCGGCTCTTGTTTCCGCCACAGGGTTCGTCCATGAGTTGATGTGGCGCGCCACCAAGGTCGGGCGTGCCCAATTCAACAATCTGGAAGCCCTCATTATGGCAGCCATGTTCTACTGGGTTCTCACCCTCATCCTCACCTACTTCCAAGGCAAACTGGAAGCACGTCTATCAAAGGGAGACCGATAACATGTCGTCTTTGCCGATCGTAAAAGTTACGAACCTCGATAAATACTTCGGACGGTTGCATGTTTTGAAAAACATCAGTCTCGAAGTACCTGAACGCCAGGTCGTTTGTCTCATTGGACGCAGCGGCTCCGGAAAAAGCACCTTGTTGCGCTGCCTCAATTTCCTTGAAGACCCATCGCGTGGAATTGTTGAAGTTGATGGCATCAAGGTGCCAGCTGAGGTCAAGAACAAAGAACGCCGTCAATTCATCCACGATGTACGCCTTAAGACAGGCATGGTATTTCAAGAGTTCAACCTTTTCCCGCACATGACAGTTCTGGAGAATGTCATCGAAGGTCCTGTCACAGTAAAAGGCATGGATAAAAAACTAGCCATTGAGCTTGCCGAGCAAAATCTTGACAGTGTAGGTATGCTCTTCAAAAAAGACGAATATCCACTGCGTCTTTCAGGCGGACAAAAACAACGCGTTGCCATTGCCCGTGCCCTCACCATGCAGCCACGCGTGATGCTCTTCGACGAACCGACCTCCGCTCTTGACCCTGAACTCATCGGCGAAGTGTTGAATGTTATGAAAAAGGTCGCTTACGAAGGCATGACAATGATCGTTGTTACCCACGAAATGGGCTTTGCCCGTGATGTAGCAGACCGGGTCATTGTGATGTCTGAAGGTGAACTGATCGAAGATGCAGTACCAGAAGAACTCTTCAACAATCCGAAGGATGATCGCACAAAGGCATTAATTGACCGCTATCGTTCCGGTGAACAATAATAACCAAGGAGGCAACATGGCAAACCCTGATTTCAAGATCACAAGTGAACAGATCCAACAACAGGAAAGATCTGTCACTGTTTTTCATATGCGCGGCTGGCTTGATGCTCAAAGCGAAACCGGGCTGTTTGATGCTGCACAAGAAGCACACACAAAAGGTGTGCGATACCTTGTTCTAAATCTCGAAGATATTCAAATGCTCACCAGTGCCGGAATACGTGCATTGCACAAAATCTATAAGCTTTATCTTTCGTCAGAAACCTCTGGTTTGAAAATCTGCAGCGCCCCCCCACAGGTGTATCATGCTCTTGCTGTGACTGGTTTTCTGCAAACTGTTCCCATGTATGAAAACTTGCAAGCTGCACTAACCTCATACGATATGTAACTCCTTTTCTTCAATGACTATCGCAATTACACGCCACATCAGCTCGCGTTTCAACGAGTGCGAGATCACTCATATTGAGCGAACACCGATCGATGTAAAAATTGCACGCGCCCAACATGCAGCCTATGTTCACGCCCTTGCAGATTTGGGTTGTCAGGTGATCGAACTCCCGGAAGAGCTCGAACTGCCCGATTCTGTATTCGTAGAAGATACTGCGTTCGTTCTGCCGGAAGTTGCCGTCATCACCCGTCCCGGCGCAGACTCTCGTAAACCAGAAGTCGAAAGCATCATCCCTGCCTTAGCGCCACACCGCCCGCTTTTGCACGTCAGCGAACCAGCCACAGTGGATGGTGGTGATGTATTGGTAGCTGGAAAACAGATCTTCATTGGGATGTCCACCCGCAGCAACGATGAATCAGTAAAACAGCTGAACGCCTTGCTGGAAAATTATGGCTACACCGTCCGCGGTGTTGAAATGACAGATTGCCTACACCTCAAAACTGCCGTCACACGCGTGGATTCCAAAACCCTGCTCATCAACAAAAATTGGGTGGATGCTTCCAACTTCCCCGGTTTTGACCTGATCGAAGTCGACGCCTCGGAACCCTTTGCCGCTAACTGCTTGCCCGTCCAATGCAAGATCATCTACCCGACAACTTTCCCCAAGACCCGCAAGCGGCTCGAAGAAAGAGGTTATGTCATTGTGCCTGTAGATCTCAGCGAGCTGGCAAAGGCGGAGGGCGCTGTCACTTGTTGTAGTCTAATAATTGAATGAATATGGTTCAAGGTCCGGGTTGAAGCGGGTATAATTTCCGGCCATGAACAACCGAAAACGAATCTCCGAATCCGATCAATAATGGAAAATCCACCTTTATAATCGGTAAGCCATCATTTATTTCTAGAAAGAATAGCATGTTCCAACTGGTGGGATTAACCATCAACATACTATAAATAAATCCAAAAAATTCCTACTAAGTTACCAAACTCCATTAATGAACTAATTCCATGGACTCAGACCATGGCAATCCAGAGAAAAAGACTTGCTTGATAGAAACCTTGGAATGTTTTGAATGCTAAGTTCCGAAATTAAATAACTAAAATGCCAAGGCGACCATTATTACAGTCACCAGGCTTTTTGATGACATGTTCTTCAAATCCGCCAAACGCATACTACAGGAATTTTCTGTCCATCCGCATACTGCCGATACCGATCCACCCGTCCAAGAATTTTTAGCTGCTTCAACTTGCAGATGACAAGTTCGCTATTACAAGTAGAAAGATCTGTTGGAAATGGCGTGCGGGAATCCCCATAATTTTTCGAAGTGGTTTGCATCAAATAATGTTCTTATTGGAAAATTGGATTTAAGCTGAAAAACCGCATGCAACAGTGCAAATGAATAATGATTAATCTGAAAAATCTAAGATTAGTGACTTTTCCAAATGCTGATCTACGGCAGGAAGAAGCGCGCCTCGAATACACGACTCGCGCTGTTCTGGCTGTCATTGGGATTAGCCTATTGGCCTCAATTTTGGTGGTCACAATCTTGGATCTTATTTCAGAACAACCTGCAATCTGGCCCATATTTTTGATGCTTGCTCTAATTGTGCCCCAATTTTTGGCATGGCGTTTCATTCGAGCAGGAAAATGGAAAATTGCCAGATATTTTCCTACTGTTACATTCTTCCTTGCCGGGGCATTTCTGAGCAACACCCCAGATCTAAGTTCTGTTGCTGTACTTCAATATATTCTTTGTATTTTGCTGACGGCGATCCTTTTCAACACATCAACGCAGTGGGTTGCAATTGGCATATGTTCGATAACCTATTTGGCGATTTCACGTTTTTCGGTCACAACTTCTTACATCGAAGCTGACATACAGTACGTTAATGTATTTATTTTTGCAGCTGTAGGTGTACTTCAGCAAATCACTTCTAGTGTCATCAACCAGGCGATAAATCGATTGACACTGGAGACCGAGAATAGGAAAAAGACCGAAGAGTCAGCGCTTCAAAAAGAACATATTCTTTCGTCCATCGCCCAATCTGCGCAGTTGCTTTTAGATGCTCAAGATTGGAAAACAAATATTGAAGAGATGCTGGCATTATTAGGATCGGTTTCCGGTGCCAGCCATGCCTATCTTTTCCAGAATCATATGGACGAGAATGGTAACCTGGTTACCAGTTTAAAATACGAATGGGAGAATGCAGAACAGGGGTACACGTCTGATTTTGAGTCTTTTCAGAATATTCCCCTGTTGGAAGAGGATTTTGCCGAATGGTACAACATTTTAATCACTGGAGCACCGTTTTACGAGGCTACAGATACATTTCCACAGGATTGGGCGGAACAGCATAAAGAACGTCAGGGTATAAAGACCTTGCTGGATGTCCCTATTTTCGTCGATGGTGAATGGTGGGGTGTAATCGGCTTTGATGATTATGTCCGTGTAAAGCCGTGGTCTCAGGCAGAGGTGGATGCATTGCAGGTTGCTGCAGGTTTATTGGGTTCCGCGATCAAGCGACAGCGCAGTACAGATGCTCTTACAGCCTCGGAGAACAAGTTTCAAAAGACATTTCACCAGACTTTAATTCCCATGGTGATCGGAAGGATTTCGGACCGGGTCATATTGGATGCAAATGATGCTTTTGCCAAGCTGACAGGATACTCAAGAGCAGAGGTCATCAATCGTTGGGCATCAGAATTAAAT
The DNA here is from genome assembly GCA_041157505.1 of Chloroflexota bacterium. Lineage (GTDB taxonomy): Bacteria > Chloroflexota > Anaerolineae > Anaerolineales > Villigracilaceae > Villigracilis. The sequence continues at coordinate 5,975 of JBEBCV010000045.1, forward strand.
CTTTGGCAGAATAAAGATGAACATGTGCTTCATCACAAATTAATTCAAGAGCAGGGATTTATTCATGAATTTAAGACAACTTTACGAAAGCGTAATGGTGAAGTAGGAGTTGTTCTCATTTCGGTTACCGTTGTCAGCATTGATCACGAAGACTGTCTGCTATATACAGTTTCCGATATTACCGGATTGGAAAAAGCACTGAATGACCTGCAAAATAAAAATACAGAATTGGAACGCTTTACCTATACTGTGTCACATGATCTTAAGGCTCCCTTGATCACAATCGGTGGTTTTATGGGTTTACTGGAAAAAGATCTTGCCTCTGGTAATCTTGAAAAGATCAATTACAGTGCTCAACGCATCAAGGGTGCAGTTATTAAGATGGAACGGTTATTAAATGAACTACTGGAACTTTCCCGTATTGGCAGGATGGTCAATGAACCAGTAAAAGTTTCGTACGAAGAGATCATAAAAGAAGCCATCGGGTTGGTACAGGGACGGTTGAGCGCGAACAACATCAAGGTCCAGATAGAACCGGGGTTACCAACGGTAAAAGTAGACCGCGCGCGTTTGGTGGAAGTCATCCAAAACTTATTGGACAATGCCGCAAAGTTTATTGGGAAACAAACTCAGCCCGAGATCAGAATTGGAATGAGAAGATCCATGGATGGTGAGCACATTTTCTTTATCGCAGATAATGGGTTGGGAATCGAGCCGGTTTATCATGAACGTGTGTTTGGCCTTTTCAATAAATTGGAAGCAAATACCGAAGGTACAGGAATTGGATTGGCACTCGTTCGCCGCATTATCGAGTATCATGGCGGGCATATTTGGGTCGAATCCGATGGAAAAGAAAAAGGCACCACATTCTGCTTTACGCTCCCCCGCCCTTAAAACAAAGAACTCCCAAATGGGAGTTCTGCTTGTGCGCTGGAGAGGACTTGAACCTCCACGGCTTGCGCCACACGCCCCTCAAACGTGCCTGTCTGCCAGTTCCAGCACCAGCGCGTAAGCAGGCAGTATTATAATCGTGTTACTTTTCTTGTCAAGCAAATCAAAGAGGAGATTTTTATGGCTCGTATCGTAGTTGACGCAATGGGAAGTGATGATCATCCCGGTCCTGATGTGGAAGGCGCCATTATGGCAGCTCGGGAATATGGTGCGGAGATCATCTTTGTTGGTGATGAAAACAAGATCAAACCGGTTCTTGAAAAACAGAATACGCAAGGACTAAGTATTCGGGTGGTGCATGCCTCTGAAATTTTGACGATGGAAGATAAAGGCGAGGCATTGGTTTTGAAGGCACGGTCAAAAGAACCCAAGAATTCGATGGCGATCGGGATGGACCTTGTCAAGAACGGAGAAGCGGATGCCTTCGTTACGGCTGGAAACACTGGCGCTGGCATGGTCACCGCCCTCTTCCGCCTCGGACGTATCCGCGGGGTGGATCGCCCAGCCCTGGCCCCCATCTTCCCGACAGCGACCGGCTCCTGTGTGGTTTTGGATATTGGCGCCAATCCTGATTGCAAGCCTGAAAACTTAATGCAGTTTGGTATTCTTGGAAGTATCTATGCAGAAAAAGTTCGCGGCGTAAAGAGCCCCAAAGTTGGGTTGGTCTCTAACGGTGAAGAAGAAGGTAAAGGAAATGAACTTGTAAAAGGTGCAACTCCTTTATTCAAGGCATCCAACTTGAATTACTTCGGAAATGTGGAAGGCAAGGAAGTCATTGGCGGCGCAGTGGATGTCGCTGTCACTGACGGCTTTACCGGAAATGTAATGCTTAAGACATCTGAAGCTGTCGCAAAATTGATCGTTGATACCATTCGAACCCTGATCAAGAACGGAAACCTTCGCACCAAAATCGGTGGATTACTTGTCAAACCAGCGTTGAGCGCAATTAAAAAAATGCTGGATCCCGGCGAGCAAGGCGCTGCCCCCATGTTAGGAGTGAATGGATTGGTATTCATCGCTCATGGTCGGTCAGATGCCTTTGCCATCAAGAATGCCGTCCGTGTAGCGAAGAATGCCGTAGATGTAAAAGTACTAGATGCAATGAAAACTGCTATTGAAGAGAGCCTTAAGAAATAAACATGAAAATTATCAAAAACGAAAAACTTATTGAGAGAAACGGTAAGATCGGCAATTGGGTCAGTTTGGGAGCGTTATTGGTCCTTGGTGGAGGAATGTATATATCTTTCACCCGCCCAGAATGGTTTACCTATTCACTTATCTGTCTTGTCCTTGGTTTTATGATGACACAGATAGGCATGTACATGGGCAACCGTTGGGGTCGCTCACCGCGTCGCGATGAAAAGATCGATGCGGCATTAAAAGGGATGCATAGCGAATTTAGTGTTTACCACTACACTACGCCTGCCTCCCATTTACTCGTCGGTCCGGCGGGAGTTTGGGTAGTTTTGCCTTATCAACAGGCTGGAACGGTGTATTTTGATAGAAACCGCTGGAAGGTCAAAGGCGGTGGATTTATGCAATCCTACATGCGGATTTTCGGTCAGGAAGGCATTGGACGCCCAGATATTGAGTCCGAATCTGAGGTCTCAGCGTTGAAAAAATTTCTGGTAAAGAAGTTGGCAGGCAGTACTGTTCCAGAAATCAAAACTGTCATGGTGTTCACCCATGACCAGGTTGAGGTGGAGCCGGGCGAGTCCCCCATCCCCGCAATGAAGTTGAAAGAGCTAAAGAGTTTCATGAGGGAAGAGTCCAAAAATCGTAAACTTTCGAGCGGACAAATCCAAGAACTCAGCCGAGTGTTGGAAAACCAATAAAAGGCGATCTTTGAATGTCTGAAATCTCAACAGATCAACGCCAATCACGTTCAGTGATATTCGCGTCTGTCGCTGTCTTTGTAATCATCTTGGTCTTCTCTGTCTTGCGGGTCAAGTTTTATGGTGACCCTGCTCTTTCAATCGCGGGAAATGACACGATTACATATGTAGAGGCGGCACAAGTCCCATTATTCTCGGCAGAGATAATGACTGGCAGGCGTTTATTAACGACCAACCTGATTTACAAGTTTTTTGAGCCGGAAAATGGATATGAAATTCTTGTGAATGGCTCGGTGGATACAACCCGGAGAGTCATTCAACCTGGGTTTGATAATATAGTGATCTTGCAATTGATCCTCTCACTTTTGGGTTGGGGGGCGTTGGCGTGGTTTGTTGCAGAAAATTTACGAGATCCGTGGCTGAAAATTCTGAGCGCAATCCTGATCCTTCTTTTCGCATACACGCCCCAGATTGTTGACTGGGATAGTATTTTGATGTCCGAGTCGCTTACATTTTCCCTCTTTGCTCTTCAACATGCAATACTGATAAAAATTGCCTCTGAGATCTACAAAAATCCTGAGGCAAAAATTACTCATTGGGCAACCAGTTGGGGGGTTGTCTTCTTCTTCTGGACGTTTTTGCGTGACACAAATCTTTTCACTGCATTAATGAGCATTGCCATGATAGCGATCCTATTTGTGTCACAAAGATTTCGAAAAAGCAAATCCCTGCTTGGCATTGCAACCTTTTTAATGCTTACATTTGTTTTAGGTATCTATACCTCAAGCATCAGTGTCCGATCAACTGTCCAACTCATCAATTTGTATAAGGACGATATTTTCCCGCATCCTGAAAGAGTTGGTTATTTCGAAAAGTTTGGGATGCCTGCACTTGAAACATCTGAATTTAAAGCATGGGTAGCAGAGGAAGGGCCTTCTGCCATGGCTCAGTTTATGCTCAGCCATCCAGGCTATCCGACTCTTAAGATTCTAAGAGATTTCGAGCCCGCCTTCCACGAAATCAAACAAACTTATTTCACTGCTAAAAACTTAAATCCAACACGTGAGGTTCTATTCACTCTTGGGAACGCTTTCCACCCAGAAAATACTACGCCTTTCTTAATGAGCCTTATAGTTCTGGTGGGAATTATCTTCTTAGCAGCCAAGGATGTAGACAACAGCCGCCTATGGGCATGGATCGGGCTTTGGTTATTCTTTTCCTCCAGCCTAACACTGATCCCTACAATTTTGGGCGACACATGGGCATTAAATCGTCACGCCCTTTACTCGACAACTATTTTCCGACTTACTCCTCTGGTCTTTTCCGTTATTTTGGTGGATATAGCAATACAAAAGAAAGCGCCTCAACAAAACTAAAATGGATTTCATAAAAAAGCATTTCGTCAACCTGATCATTTTTATGATCTTTGCCGTCGGGATATATTTTCGTTCAACCTGGTATGGAGATCTGCGTTTATCCGTAGCAAATGCAGAAACTGACAGCTATATGTCTTCAGCCCGCAACTCGATTTTCTCATGGGATATTTTTGCAGGGCAACGCTTATTTACCACAAACTTGATTTATAAGTTTGCAAATGACCCTGTAGAATGTCCTTTTACTTCTTACGGTAAACCCGGAATCGGTGAAGAAGTTGAGAGAAAAGTGCAACCCTGTTTTGACAAGATCGCGCTTCTACAAAACTATCTTGCGATGTTTGGGTGGTGTTTTCTTGGTTGGATGGTTGCAAGTAAACTATTCAATCCGTTGATAAAGATCTTTTCTGCCACTGTAATTATGTTATTTGGCTTTACACCACAGATCGCAGAATGGGATAGTGTACTCAGCCCCGAATCCTTATCGCTTACTTTATTTGCGGTTGTTCTGGGAGTTGCAATTGAACTTCTATTTAGCATTGGAGGATCTGAAGTTCCGTTCAGGACGAAAAAAGAGAAAGTCTTGCTTGGCACATTCCTATTCGTTTTTCTCTTATGGGTTTTTGTGAGGGACGTACACCTTTACGCCATCCCGATCACATTGGTACTTCTTGTACCGTTTTTTTTCATCAAAAAGTTCAGAGCCTCCAAGGTAATACCAATTACGTTTGCTATATTATTCTTATTCTTTATTGTGGGGTATCTCTCAGCACGAGATAGTTTACGCGCCACACGATACCCAATCATGAATTCACTTGAAGAATATATTTGGCCGTATCCAGCAAGAGTAGAGTTCTTTCAAGGTTACGGGATGCCTGAAAAAGACAATCCTGATTACAAACAAGCTCCCATATATCAGGCATGGGCAGATAAAAATGCCACGAAAGCATATGCCATTTTTCTGGTCAGCCATCCCGGATTCGTTATCACAACGCTTTGGGCAAATATTGATCTCCTCAATGGCGATTATGCTCAACCTTATTTTCTCACTGATGAGGTAAAGAACCGAGAATTTCTTTTAGTGGTTGGTGAGATGGTCAACCCGGAATCTGGTGTTGTTTACCTATTAACATTATTCGCAACTCTCATCTTATTAATGCAAATAGCAACCAATAAACCGACACCATGGGCATGGTTGGGAGTTTGGGTATTTGGAATTGCAATAGCAACCCTTCTAATCAGTTATTTTGGTGACACTGCAGGTCTACGCCGTCATATCATGCCCTCTGTGGAATTAGTGCGGTTACATTTCTGGGTTTTCCTGTTGCCTTTTCTTGATCACTATTTATATAAACCAGCTTAGATGGTTGTTCTTAGAGGTTTAAAAAGCTTTATGGTACACTTGTTCTAATATGACCACCATTGTTTCATTAGACATCGAAACCACCGGTTTGGATGAAGATCGCGATGCGATCATCGAAATTGCAGCAGTACGCTTCAACGGGAAACGCAAGGAAGATGAGTTCAATACCCTTATCAATCCTGGTAGACAGATCCCTGATTTCATTACTGGACTCACTGGCATCGACAATGCCATGGTGCGACAGGCACCTCGTGTCCAGGACATCGCACACGAGTTAATTTCTTTCGTAGGCGATGCCCCAATTCTTGGGCACAACGTCAAATTCGACGTTGGATTTTTGCGCAAGAAAGGCATGTTCGAATATCAACAAACGATTGATACTCTCGAACTTGCTTCCGTGCTCCTGCCAACCGCCACACGTTACAACCTTGGCGCACTTGGCAAACAGCTGGGCATCCCCCTCCCTGCCACTCACCGCGCGCTGGATGACGCACTGGTCACACATGCTTGCTATATTAAGCTTTTCGAGTTCGCGCAAGAACTTCCGCTAGAAACCTTGGAAGAGATCGCAGACCTTGGTAATTTCGCAAAATGGGATTCGAACTGGGTCTTTGAACAAGCCTTGAGAGCCAAGATCAAAGAAGGTATCAAACCAAAGCAGACGAAAACCCGCGCCTCTTCTTCCAAACCGATGTTTGATTCAGCAACTGAACGGGATGCCCCGCCGGTCTCTCGGACCGAAACTCCGCTCCCACTAGACCCTGAAGAAGCTGCCTCGGTTTTGGAATATGGCGGTCCCTTCTCACAATATTTTGAATCTTACGAGCACCGCGGTGAGCAAGTCGAAATGCTCAAGGCTGTGGCAAATGCCCTTTCAACAGGTGGACATCTCCTCGTCGAGGCAGGAACCGGCGTGGGTAAATCATTTGCCTATCTCGTGCCAGCCGCATTATTCGCCTATCAGAACAACACGCGCGTCGTTGTTTCCACGAATACCATCAACCTGCAAGACCAGCTCATCAAGAAAGACATTCCAGACCTCCAGGCTGCATTGAATTTGAATGTTCGTGCCGCGGTATTGAAAGGACGTTCAAATTATCTTTGCCCACGCCGCTTTCAATACCTGCGCTCACATGGACCCAGCAATGCGACTGAAATGCGTGTATTGGCTAAGCTCATCGTATGGCAATTGAACAACCCAAGCGGCGACCGTAACGACCTGAATTTACAAGGTCCGCTCGAAAGAGAAGTGTGGAGCCGCCTCTCTGCTGAAGACGATAACTGCACAACCGAAGCTTGTCTTGGAAGAATGGGCGGAACCTGCCCATTCTATCGCGCCAAGCAAGCAGCCCAGAATTCGCACATTCTAATTGTCAACCATGCTTTGCTTCTTTCAGATGTTTCAACCGGCAGCAAGGTATTACCGGAATATGATTACCTGATCGTGGATGAAGCACACCACATGGAAACGGCTGTGACCAATGCGCTTTCCTTCCGCATGACCCAAGGGGATCTGGAGCGCATGTTGAAAGAATTGGGTGGTTCATCGGCTGGGCTGCTCGGCACAATATTGACCGACACACACGATACCTTGCGTCCATCCGATTTTGGGTTGATGCAGCAAAAATCCAAACGGGCAACAGATCAAGCTTTTCGTGTAGAACAGCTATCGAAAGAATTTTTTGCGTATGTAGGTCAGTTCATTCAAGTGCAGCGTGAGGGACAACCACAAAGCAATTATTCATGGCAAATGCGCATCACTCCCGCCGCGCGAACCCTGCAAGGCTGGGATGATCTCGAAATGGTTTGGGGGCAGATCAGCGAGACAATGGCTAATTTGCTAAAAACTCTCGATGAGATTTATAAATCCCTCGGTGAATTGTATAACGACGGACACGACGAGGTGGAAGATGTGATGGGCAGTTTAGGCACGCTCATCCGCCGCATGACCGAAGCGGAAACCGCCGCCTCTGGTTTGATGCACAACCCCACCAATGACCTGATCTATTGGATCGAAGTCAACCCGCGCGGAGAACGCCTCTCACTAAATGCTGCGCCGCTTCGTGTGGGTCCGCTAGTGCAAAAGCACCTCTGGTATGAAAAAGCCAGTGTCATTCTGGCTTCCGCTACCCTCACCACTCACGGCGAATTCACATACATCCGCAACACCTTGGATGCCGCCGAAGTGGACACGCTTGCACTAGGCTCACCATTTGATTATGAATCAAGCACCCTGCTCTATGTACCAAGCGATATGCCTGAACCCAATGCGTTCAATTACCAACAGATCCTCGACCGCACCCTGATCGCCACCGCCAAAGCCACTGGCGGTCGAATGCTTGTGCTATTCACATCGTATGCCGCATTGAAAAAAACTTCGCAATCTATTACAGGTCCACTGGCTAGGGAAGACATCTTTGTCTTCGAACAAGGCGAAGGGACTTCACCAACCGCCTTGCTCGAGTCGTTCAAAACTACAGACCGCGCCGTGCTTTTAGGAACCCGCTCCTTCTGGGAAGGCGTAGATGTTCCTGGGGATGCCCTCTCGGTGGTGGTCATCACAAAATTGCCTTTCGAAGTACCCTCTGACCCAATCATCTCTGCCCGCTCAGAACTTTACGAAGACTCATTCAACGAATACTACCTCCCTGAAGCAATCCTCAAATTCCGTCAGGGATTTGGTCGCCTCATCCGCACCGCATCGGATCGTGGCATTGTTGCCATTCTTGACCGCCGTGTGTTGACCAAGCAATATGGCAGAATGTTCTTGGAATCTTTGCCGCAATGTACAGCCCGGCAGGGACCGATTGCCAATTTACCTAAGATGGCAGGTCAGTGGTTGGGAATGTAGAGCAAAAATCCCTTGAAGACATCTTCAAGGGATTTTTTATCAACCGATCTTTGCCGCAGAACTTATTGTCTGTTCATCTAATTTCAAAAACGCATCAACAACATGAGGATCAAAATGCTTACCTGCATCCTCCCGGATCTTTTGTTTTACATCGATTGGATCCAGTCCTTTTCGGTACGGACGATCAGAAACCAATGCATCCCAAACATCCACAACTGCAAAGATACGAGCCGCAAGAGGAATATCCTCTCCCTTCAAGCCACGCGGATACCCACTACCATCCCATTTTTCATGATGACAGTAAGGAATATCCAGTGCAGGATGAAGGAAATGGATCGGGTTGAGCATCTCAAAAGCGTAGACCGGATGTTTCTGAATGATCGCCCGCTCTTCGGGAGTCAGAGCCGCAGGCTTGAGCAGTATTCCATCTGGAATTGCCATCTTTCCAATATCATGTAAGAGAGCGCCTCGTTGGATATGAACAAGACTGTCACCATCTACATCCATTTTACGTGCAAGGATCTCCGTCAACTGCGTGACCCGTTTGGTATGACCCTCAGTTTCTTTATCACGCAGATCTAGTGCACGCACCCAACCTTCTAGAGTCGCCTGATACGTCGCAGCATTATCGATAGCCACCGCAGCCTGGTTTGCAAAGGCGGAGATCAATTCAAGGTCATCTTTACTAAATATGCCTGATTGAGCGCGATTATCGACATAGATCACACCGATCAATTCATCCTTCACTTTCAACGGAGCACACAGGATGGATAGAAGCTGAAACGCCGCAACACTCGCCTGCTGCTTAAAGCGTGAATCTTCCTGAGCATTAGAAGTCAGAACAGCTTCGCCATTTTCCAAAACCCGGCGAACAATACTTTTACTAATAAGAAAGTCGTTTTCGGTCAGGTTGCGCTTTTGAGCGTTTCTCGCGATCTCTACATGAAAATCGCCCTTCTCGTCCTTTAGCATCAGAAAGCCTTTTTCTGCCTTCATTATGACGATCAATTCATCTAGAACCTTGTTAAGGACATCATTCCTATCCAAGGAAGAGTTGATGGCACTACCAACAACCGTCAATGCTGCCAATTGTTTCCGCTGATTATCAAGGATGTTTATTCGTTTTTGTTGATTGGCAAAATGTGATTTCGTATCGTCTTTTAGCCGCTCCAGATCGCGGACGAGTTGCTGCAATTCCAAATTGATGGAAGTGACCTGTGGATTGCCTATACTGGCGAACTGTCTCATAGACTGCATCAATCCTTTTTTGATCGATGAGATCTCATCGAGAATACTCTCTTCAGTTGGGCTATTCATCATGGTACGGTCTCCTATCCATCAATGAGAAAATCAAATTACCGAACAACTTAAAACTTTATAATTTCGGAAGGACAATAGACTGCTGTTTCTGATATTTTCCCTTCTTATCCGCATACGAAACTTCACATTCTTCGTCAGCTTCAAAGAAGAGCACCTGCGCCAATCCTTCATTGGCATAGATCTTGGCGGGCAAAGGGGTCGTATTCGATATCTCGAGTGTCACATACCCTTCCCATTCCGGCTCGAACGGGGTGACGTTTACAATGATTCCACAACGGGCATAAGTGGATTTGCCAAGACATACAGTCAACACTTTGCGCGGCACACGGAAGTATTCCACCGTACGTGCCAAAGCAAATGAATTTGGTGGGACGATACATACATCACCCACAAAATCCACCATTGAATTCGTATCAAAATTTTTAGGGTCCACGGTTGCAGAAAAAACATTTGTAAATATCTTAAATTCATTCGCCACACGAATGTCGTATCCATAGGACGAAACACCATAAGAGATCACCCCTTGTCGTACTTGCTTATCCACGAACGGTTCGATCATACCGTGCTCCAATGCCATCTTGCGAATCCAATGATCAGGTTTTAAACCCATGCTCAGCTCCTTGAAATGATATGAGTTCATTTTATCAAAAATGAAAGTCTGGTGTTCACCTGATATCCTTTTGGTATAATTTCAAAATATGGCTGAAAAAACCTACCGTCAAACCATCAATGAATGGCGTAAAGACCGTAACGAAAGCATCCGCAAGGAAAATAACTGGCTTGCGTTGGCAGGTTTATATTGGCTCAAACTCGGTAAAAATCAATTTGGTTCAGACCTCAAAAATGAAATCCAGCTTCCCGAGAGGATCGCTGCCAGTGTTGGTTATTTCGAATACAACGGTAGATCAGTTTCTCTTCGTACTAATCCAGGCGAAAAAGTAACTGTCAACGACAAAACTACCGACTTTGCCATCCTACAACCTGATATTTCTGAAAATCCAAGTTATATAAAATTAGAAGGGATACAAATGGTTGTCATCCAGCGCGGAAATCGAATGGGCGTCCGCATGTGGGATAACAAAAGTGAGAAACGCGCCTCCTTCCCCGCCCGCACCTGGTATGACATCAACGAAGCTTTTCGCATCCCTGCAACCTTTACTGCCTACGACCGTCCAAAAATGGCATACTTCCCCGACCTCACAGGCGAAAAAGCAGAATTCCCTGTGGAGGGTTTTGTTTCTTTTGAATTCGATGGCAAATCCCACCAACTCGATATCAATAAAGAAGATGATGGCACGCTCTTCCTTCGCTTTTGGGATCCCACCGCAAAAGACGAAACTTATCCCACGGGGCGTTACCTTGTTGCTGATGTGTCAGAAGATGGAAAGATATTTCTCGACTTCAACAAAGCGTACAACCCGCCCTGTGCATTCACAGACTTTGCCACCTGTGTTTTTGCCCCAGAACAAAACCATCTAAATATTTTGATTACTGCCGGTGAGACGTATCCACGAGATCAACACTAAATAAAAATAACCGCCGCTTGCAAGCGGCGGTTTTGATTTTTCTATTTAGTTGAACAAATTCGAGAAAAACTCTGGCACGAAATAATCACCGATACCAAAGCCCCATTTCAACACACAACAGCCAATGAAGATCGCTGCTGCCAAAGCCAGCATGAAATAATCACGTCCAGCATATTTCAAGTCAGCCTTGACCCAGGTGCGTTGATTGGTTCCAAATGCACGCAAATCCATGGCATCGATCACTTCCTCACCCGTCACAGTTGATTGCATCACAACCGGAATGATCAATGGAGCAAGGCGGCGAAGGCGTTCAGCGATGCCACCCTTTACTTTTTCCATCTCATAACCGCGTGCTCTCTGAGCATCCATGGTGATGGAAAAATCACGCGCAAAAGTTGGCAGAAAGCGGAAGGCCAGATCCATCGTGAACGAGAACTTATCCGAAGCCCCCAACTGACGAAATGCAGTCCCATAAATATTCGGATCCATGGTGTAAGGGATCGGAATGGCAAGGATCGCCATCGTCAACATACGCGACATTTGAGTGATCGCGAACCACATCTTTGAGACGGTCACTGGAACATCCCAACCAATGTCGGTAAATGGGATTTTGAAAGGAACTGAAAAAATTACAGGAGAAGGTAAGTTGGTCACCGAGGAAGGACCGCCGCGTCCCGAAAGCAAACCGTTCAGACCTACAATGAAGAAAACCAGAACGAAAATGTAGGGCCAAACGCGCTTCACATCCTTCCACTCAATGCGGGCAAGAAAATACAGGGTCAGCGATACTGCAAGGAGCGGAAAAATGATACGGTAATCCCAGATTTCCGGGATGGTCAACGCAAGGATCACAGCGAAGAAGAAGATCAACCTCGTGCGAGGATCCAGGCGTTGAATAAATGTGTTACGCGGACGATACTTCCAGGTGACCAACATAGGTTTTAGCGGCCTCGTCTCGAAGCGACTGCGGCGAATGCAACCATCAGGATCGGCAGAAGGACCACGGTCACAACTGCATTCCCGATGAAGGCTGGCACAAAGTAACCGACCAACGCTGTGTTGATGTCAATGCCGCCTACGAACATTTCTGTCAGTGATGCGAACAAAATACCTACCGCGATTCCGATCACGCCGTAGATCACAGCCTTGATGATATCGCCTTGTGCGCGGAAATCTTTGATCTGCGCCATGACCAAACCGGCAACCAAGCCCATCAAACCATTACCAAGGCTCCAGTTCCAGTAGAAGCCCCAACCGCTGATCGCATCGCCGAGGGTATTGCCGATGAAGCCAGCCAAGAGACCAACCCAAGGACCATACGCTGCGCCAAAGAAGATCAACACAGCCACTGCAGGGCGGAAGGTAATATTACCCGCGGCAGGAAGGGGGAAAATATTGGTGATCCACGAAAGGACGCCATACAGTGCAGCACCGATCGCACCGTACACAACCTGACGAGTTCCAAATTCCCAGGTGCTTTTATCGTTCATGACTTCTCTCCTTTTTACAAGTGAAATGTTTCGAACGCTGACCCTGTATAAATAAACCCTGCACACGCTTTCACGTTGCAGGGAAATTTATGGTGCAAAAGCCGCTAAAGATTCAGCGGGTAAAAATCTTCCAGTCTTGGGAAGCAGGTCAAGGTTAAGACGCAGAAGCGACGTAGGGCGCACACGATACTTTTGCAGCAGATCCATATCCTTCAAAACATCCTGCGGTTTACCGTCCGCAACAACATGCTTATCGCCAAACAACAACACGCGATTGGCATATGTTACAGCAAGATCAACATCATGCGTAATGAACAAGGTTGCCGCAAAATTCGCAGAAAGAATTGATTGTGCATCCTCAGAAACATCGCACAAGGTATTCATAAAGTGGGTGTAATTCGCAAAATCCTGCCCAGCGGTAGGTTCATCCATTACAAGGATCTTCGAGCGCATCGCCAGTACCGCTGCAATCGTTGTGCGTTTCTGTTGACCAAAAGACAATGCCAGCGGCGGATATTCAACAAACTCATTCATGTTAACAGTCGAAAGACTTTCTTCGACAAATTTGGGGATCAACAATGGGTCGTAAGCAAGATTCTTCGGACCAAATTCCAACTCTTCACGCACGGTCGGCGCATAAAGCATATGGGTCGGGCTTTGGAAAACATAACCGAGCACACGCGCGATCTGGGCAACGCTCATCTTGCGAGTATCCTGCCCTTCGATCAATACACGTCCCTTCGTTGGCTTCAGCAAGCCAATGGCGTGTTTTACTAATGTAGATTTGCCTGCCCCATTTGGTCCCAACAAAGCGATCAAATCGCCTGGATAGATCTTCAAATTGACGTTTTTCAAGATGAACGGATATTCATCATCGTAACGGAAATCCACATCTTCAAAGACGACTAAAGGTTCGCCTCTCTCTTCAACCTTGGGCTGGGGAGGCGGAGTTGTAGCAATATTCAACGCCTTGACTCTCTGTACGACCCATGGAGC
>JBEBCV010000046.1:0-7983 GCA_041157505.1 Chloroflexota bacterium
AATTTATCCACTTCGGGTTTTCCATCTCCTGCATTGATCGCAACAAGGGTGAATCCTTCCTCTTGATGTGCTGCGTAATACTTTTGTAGGGATGGCATCTCAGCCTTGCAGGGCGGGCACCAAGTTGCCCAATTATTCACCAGAACAACCCGTCCGCGAAAATCTTTGAGCGACTCTGCAGCACCACTGACGTTCTCAAGCGCAAGCCCGGGAGCTGGAAAATCTACCTTTACCGGGACAACCGAATTCGAAATCTCATTTGAAGCAGAGGCATCCCCAGGCTTTTGTAAAGCCGCAAGCAACGCAAAACCAACCAGGACAAATACGCCGCCTAAAATTGCAGTTGTGAGGGCATTATTCTTTTTTTGTTTGCGGTACTTTTGATTCTTTTTCATGCCAACGACCTGAATTAGTTCTGCAAGGCGCGTTTGATCTCAGCCAGCATTTGCACTTCGCCATACGCGCCAACCACAATGCCCTTGCCCGAATCGATCACTGTTTGTGGGACTCCCTGGACGTTGAACCGATTCGACAAATCGGGGAATTCCATTGCATCCACCGCCTCAGCACGGATCATGGAGGGGTTTTCCATAGCCATCTGATGAGCGAGCATCACGGCTCGCGGACAGTGAGGTCAGGTAGGGGTAACAAAGACTTGCAGGTGGAGGGGCTTTGTCAGCGTTTGCAAAAACTCACGAGTGGCAGCACCCAGCCCGGTCGTCTGCTTCGAGGCGAGGATGATGTCATTGATCAGGGTGCTGAATTCATATCCAGCAGGAATTCCTGAAAACTGCACACCAAGGTCAATAACCTGTTCACCATTCTTCGACGCAACCACGATCACGGGAGCTTTGTCCACACGATATTGGGCGGCGAGGGCAGCATCTTGCTTTAGATCGTGAATAGATAGGTGCAATTGGGAATTGAGCTCGCTCAGTTCAGTTAGCAATTGCTGGGTCTCAGCACAATAATCACAGTTTTCTTGTGAGCCAAAGAAGAGCAGTTGTACAGGGTTGACCAATTCGGCAAATGCTTGTTGAATTTGCCCGGCAACTTGTTCGTTTAACAATTTTTCCATAGGGTCTCCATTGTTTGGGTTCAGTGTTTTTGATGCGCGGGACGTAATAAAGTTACAAGAGATTGTGTCTGTGATGTATACTTTGTGTGAAACTTTTTGACACAGATTGCATCCAATGAATATATCAACAACGAATGATTTTTCACTCGAAGCCCTGCGTGCCGGTGACCGTGCCGAATTTGCGCGGTTGGTAGATACGTTTTCTGCGCCGATCTACCGCCTCGGTCTGAAAATGCTAGGTAATGCGCAGGATGCGGAGGATATCCTCCAAAATACATTTCTCAATGCGCTCACACATCTGCCCAACTTTGAAGGACGTTCGAGCGTTTCGACATGGCTGTATCGCATTGCGGCAAATGAGGCACTGATGCTCATCCGCAAGCGCAAGTCGAACATCAATATTGAGGATATGCAGCACGAGGACGCGGACGATGTCCCCCTGCCTGAAACCTTTGTGGACTGGAGCATTCTCCCTGAAAAAGAATTGCTCTCCAGCGAAGGCAAGGATGCCATTGATAAGGCGATCAAAAAACTGCCTGAGTCGCTGCGGATGGTATTCATTTTGCGCGATGTGGAAGATCTATCGATCAAAGAGACTGCTGAAATCTTGAACTTGACCGAAGTAAATGTGAAGACCCGTTTATTGCGCGCCCGTATGGCTTTACGTGAGCAACTTTCCTCTTATTACGCGGAGCGGACACGTAGAAAGGAAACCCAATGACCAACCACGCCCATCAGAATTGCCAGGCACTTTTAGGCTCCTTATCGGAATACATCGACGGCGAATTGCCGTCTGAATTATGCAAAGAAATCGAGAAACACCTAGAAGGCTGTGACAATTGCCGCATTGTGCTTAATACCACCCGCCGCACGATCGATCTTGTGCAATTGCCTGTTGAGGAAAATGTACCAGATGATGTTCGGGAGCGATTATTCAAACGGCTCAATTTGGATGATTATTTGCATCCGCAAAGCTAAAAATAAAAGGACATCGAAAATTCGATGTCCTTTTATTTTTACAAAAAAACTCCCTTTTTCAAGGGAGTTGGGTGCTGGGGATCAAGGATTCGAACCTCAAATTTCGCGTCCAGAGCGCGACGTGATGCCATTTCACCAATCCCCAATTTTCCAGCGGGCGGTATTTTATCACGCACCCTCAGAGAGGGCAAGCCCTATTTCTATTTTCCTCTGGCAGCACGACGGGTATTGTCTTCAATATCCAACAAAATGAGGAGACCCAGTGCAATGGCTTGTAGCGTGGCAAAAAAGATCAAGCCTGCCAGGCTTGGTTGCACTTGCCATAGAAGCTGTTGCATAAAATCGGTGGGTCCGCCAAAGTAGAGAAGCTTCCGTAACAATTGCAATGTGAATATTCCAAGATTTACTACAAATTGAACAAAATAGACCCCTGCCACGATCCATGAACTTAGTTTGAGAAGTTTCGCAATTCGGAGCACCGAGTCTTTATCGAAGTATGTACCGGCAAAATTCGTTTTATTTTGGTTAGGTTCGGTCATATGTTCCTCCAGAGATTGACATCATTATACTTTGTTATAATTGGCACGAAAACGACGCCTCCAGCATGGATTATCCCGGAAAGGCTGGAATGCGTCGGCTAGATAAGAAGCGGATCTTTTCCGCATAAATCCATTACGAAGGTTAAGTCAACGAATGAGTCCCGAAGAAAATAACACACAGGGTAATAAACCAACTGATTTCATCCGCGAAGCTGTTGCGGAAGATCTAAAAAATGGACGCTTCAATTATGTTCGAACACGCCTCCCCCCTGAACCCAACGGATACCTGCATATTGGGCATGTCAAAGCGTTCATGATCGATTATCTCGTTGCCAAGGAAAATGGCGGCGAATTGGTTTTGCGCTTTGATGACACCAACCCCACCAAGGAAGAGACTGAGTTCGTAGAAGCGATCGAAGAAGATGCGCGTTGGCTCGGCATTGAATGGGTGAAAGTTACCTACGCATCTGATTATTTTGATGAACTATACGCATGGGCAGTCCAGTTGGTGAAAAAGGGATTGGCATATGTGGATGACCAAACCCCTGAAGAGGTTAGCAAGAGCCGCGGCACATTAACTGAACCGGGTATAAATTCACCATACCGTGATCGTTCAGTAGAAGAAAATCTGGATCTACTTGAGCGAATGAAAAATGGGGAATTTCCTGACGGATCCCGCATTCTGCGCGCAAAGATCGATATGGCGCATCCCAATATCAATATGCGTGACCCGGCAATGTATCGCATCATCCACAACCCGCCGCATCACCGCACAGGTGATAAGTGGAAGATCTACCCCATGTACGATTGGTCTCATGGTCAGAACGATTCGATGGAAGGGATCACCCACTCGTTGTGTTCGCTCGAGTACGAAAATCACCGTCCACTCTACGAATGGTTCCTCGACCAGCTTGGGGTCTTCAAACCGCGTCAGATCGAGTTCGCACGTTTGAATATGAACTACACCGTCATGAGCAAACGCAAGTTGCGCCGCCTGGTGGAAGAAAACCATGTGAATGGCTGGGACGATCCGCGAATGCCCACATTGAGGGGTATGCGCCGTCGCGGCTATACTGCGAATGCTATTTTGGAATTCATTCGTCGTGTTGGGGTGGCGAAGAACTATAGCATTAGCGATGTGGCACTGCTTGAAGAATGTGTACGTGACGACCTCAACAAGCATGCCCTGCGCCGAATGGCGGCTATCCGTCCGTTAAAGGTGATAATCGACAATTATCCCGATGACCTTGTTGAAGAGATGGATGCAGTAAATAATCCTGAAGATGCGTCCGCTGGCACACGCAAGGTTCCATTCTCGAAGGTCATTTACATCGAACAGGATGACTTCCGCGAAGTTCCACCAGCAAAATATTATCGTCTCTTCCCCGGCAATGAAGTCCGTTTGCGCTATGCGTATTTCATCAAGTGTACCCATGTGGTCAAGAATGAGGCAGGCGAAGTGATTGAGGTCCATGCCACGTATGACCCAACCACAAAAGGCGGGGATGCGCAGGATGGACGCAAGGTCAAATCCACGATCCATTGGGTATCGGCAAAACACGCCAAGGAAGTGGAAGTTCGCATGTATGACCGCCTCTTCAACAAGGAAAATCCCGAGGAAGGTGATGAAGGATTCCTCGGCTGCTTAAATCCCACCTCATTGGAAACCCTCACTGGATATGTAGAGCCGGCTCTAGCTTCCGCCGAAGTTGGTTCACGCTTCCAGTTTGAGCGCCTCGGATATTTCTGTGTGGATAAAGAATCTACACCTGACAAGCCTGTCTTCAATTTGACCGTAAACCTCAAGGATACGTGGGCGAAGGTCGAAAAGAAAGCAAAATAAGTGATGGAGAGAATCATGAAAATTGATGTTCTTCGCATAATAGTGGCAGTTCTGGTTGTTACAATTTTTATTGCAGCATGCGCTCCTCAAGCTCCTGCTACACCCACAGTAGATATTGTAGGAACGGTTGCTGCCCAATTAGCTTCTGAGATGCAGACACAAACAGCAGGGGCAGTCACACCTACACCCATACCACCCACCGAAACACCGACCCTCGCTGTTACAGATACCCCGGCGGTTCCAACTGAGAAGCCCCAAGTTAATCCACCTCGATTAATTGCTCAAACAGGTTGTTGGACCGGACCCGGAGATACTTACACATTGATTAGCAATATTGAGCTTAATCAACAAGGTAGGAAAAATGTAATAATCCTGGGTATGGGCTCAGAACCCGGGTGGGTTGTGATACGGAATCCATATTTCAATAACCCTTGCTGGGTAAAATTAGAAAGTATGGAGATCGACCCCAACACGGATATGACGCAATTCCCGGTCATGACGCCTGGTCCATAATAAAAAAGAAACCGCTGAATTCAGCGGTTTCTTTTTATGAATACCAATCCTTACTTCACTACAAAATCATACAACCCGGGCTCAAGAGGGAATTGGAGGCGGTATTCAAAAGGCTCATATGTTCCACAACCCGGTAATAGACATTGGCAATTGGGTCCCATCAAGCTGCTTTCACAGCTCACAGCTGTCTGTTTAAGGCTCCAAACACCATTTAGGGTGGTCGGCAAGTATAGATAATATCTGCCATCGGTTCCTGTCAATGTATTATCTTTTTGTTCGTCTTTGAACAAACTAACCTCAACACCATTGACAGGGTTATTATTCGCATCCATAACAACCCCTGTGATCAAGATAATATCATCCGGCACAGCCTGCGGATTGGAAGGGTTGAAATCCGGTTCAACCAAGTCCTTTAGTATCCATCCTACCACCTCTTCTCCTGTGCGGACCTTGAGCCACTGTCCGTTGGGTAAGATCCCTAAAAATTCCACTCGTGAACCTCGAGTTAGTATCCGGCTGACCTGGAACAACCTGCCAGGGTTTACTCGCAGATTGACATTATCAGCGATTGTTTTTACATAGAGCTTATCTGCAGACATTGGGGTGGATGTAGAAATTTCAACAGTAGCGGCGTTTTGCGGCACAGACGGCGTAAGCGTTGGGAGTTGCGCTACTGCTGTCATCGTTTTGGCGACGACAGTAGAAAGTGTGTCAACATCAGACGTCCCCAAAAGACCGCACGCTGTTAATAAAAACAGTGAGCTAATGATTAATAATAATTTTGTGCGTTGTTGATCGCAAAGTTTCATATAGACCTCTCATACAATTTTATACGATTTACAAACACAAGCGGATTTCCATCGGTGCTATAATCCAAATGAAACAAGGAGTGACCCATGGATGAAGAAAAACGAAAAAAGATGCGAGAAAAAATTCCACCGGAAGCATTGGAGCATATGAAGGCTGCGCATGCAGAATTGCGCAAAAGCATGGAGACCATCCTTCCGCCCGGCTTTCTAGAACACCGTCGTGCCGCCCGCAAGGAAGCGCTTCTCGCCTTCCGCAGCCTGATCGATGCTGCCATCAAGAGAACGGACGAAAAATCGTCATAAAGTGAACACCCAGCCAAACAATGGCTGGGTGTTTTATTTTGCTACTGAAATGGACGTTTTCCGCGGACGAGAAAAAGAGTATAAAACAAGGCTACTCCCGCCCCTCCAAATAAACCTTGCCCAAGCACGGTGTGGCTATCGTATAAAATCGCGCCCGCGATCAACAGACCTAAAAACACGATACCGCCCGTCAGCCGGTTGAGCGAACGTTCCAGATAGCTGATCTGCAAGTTGACCAGCGGCGCTTCCACGCTCAACTGTCCGCGTTCAATGCGGCCAAGGACACGTTCTGCCCTACCAGGGATGGCGATCAACGTCTTAAGCAATTCGCCTGCTTCGTTCAAAAACGTATCGAACGTTGAACCACCTTCGCCTTCGGTCAGTTTCTTGGCATATGGAGCAAGTTGCAGCCAAAGATTGAAATCGGCATTCAAACCGGTACACATGCCGGACAGAATCCCGATTGTACGCCCCAAGAGCAATAGATTTTCAGGAACCTGAAACGGCATGGATATCATCAACTCGCGGAATTGCAAGCCGAATTTCATCATATCGCTGTGTTGAATGCTGCGCAGTTCATTCATGCTCTTGCCCCAAAATCGGTCAAAGACCTGCGCACTCGCTTCTTCCAACAACTTGATATTTGCACTTGGTAGTAGAACGCCCAACGTCTGATACGCCTTGATCAATCTTGATGCATCCTGCAAACCTACCGCGATGACCACCTCGCGCAGACCTTCCACCAGTTTATCGGGCATGCGACCCACCATACCGAAGTCAATAAAGGTTAGGCGGAATTTGGTAAAGCCATTTTCATCTTTTCCATCCAATGGCAGAACGAACAGATTGCCGGGATGCGGATCGGCATGGAAATAACCATCTTCGAAGATTTGCTTTAAGTAGGTAGCCAATAAACGCTCTGCCACCGCGGCGCGACTGATGCCCGCTGCTGAGATCTCATCATAATCTGTGATCTTGATGGAGGTTACATCTTCCAAGGTCAACACACGTCGTGTGGTGCGGTTCCAAATCACACGCGGAACATGAACGCCTTCATCGTCTTTGAAATTCGCCGCAAAGGTTTCAGCATTTTTGCCCTCGGCGAGATAATCCAACTCGGCGTTCAGGACGGCGGCGAATTCCTCCACTATGGCAGGGACATCCGCCCGGTCACTGACGGGTTTGTAGCGCTTAAGCCATCCACCCACCACTCGTATCGCGGACATGTCCACTTCAACGATCTGCTCGATGTTTGGGCGTAGAATTTTTACAACGACATTTTCAAATCCCATTGCTTCGGCTTCGTTTGGGAGCAACTTCGCGCGATGGACTTGTCCCAATGAGGCGGCGGCGACAGGATCTTTCTCAAAGGTGGCAAAAACCTTTTCGATGGCAGAACCAAGTTCGAGTTCGGTTTGGAGGCGTATGGGCTCATAATCCACGGGCGGAACTTCATCCTGCAATCCAGAAAGTTCATCCGTGATTTCGGGCGGCAACACATCCAAACGTGCCGAAAGGAACTGCCCCACTTTGATCATCACACCACCAAGGCGAATTGCCAGGGCACGAAAGCGCACTGCAATATTCCGAAGCCTTTGCGGGCGCGTGTTCTTTGCCCAAGATCCCAAGCCGATGCGCCGCAGGAAAATATCCCAAAAAATGATGCTCGCTGTGACGCGGGCAAAGAACAAAACGATGCGCCAATAACGCACTCGTAGAATCGATTTCATGAAGCCTCCATGAGGGTTAATTGTAGTCCGATTGCGGGGTTTGTCAGGATGACGAAAATCTTGAATTGCCTGTTAGCCCAAAGTAGAAATGTCCCTTTTCTGCAAAGTTAAAATGTCCCCTTCGGAGGACGCGAAATGGAGACGATCACGATGAGTTCGAAAGAAATCAGCCGATTGGAAGTGATGCAAA
>JBEBCV010000047.1:0-6228 GCA_041157505.1 Chloroflexota bacterium
ATGACTCATAAATGCGGTGCAGCCAGAAAAAATTATGCATCACAAAGTCGCCACTGAACATGCCCGCTTCCGGTCCGCGGCGCGGTAGCTTGCTGAACCACAGACGGATCACCGCATGACCAAGCCCGTGCGGGAAGAACAAATCGTCCGCATGGAAACTGCTTTTGATAATAGATTCAGCTCCGGGTGAGTCTGAAGCGAGGATAACAAAAAGAGCCTTATCCACGCCGGGGATTCCATCCTGCTCCCAATGCACAGTCCACGCCTCATCCTTTTCAACGCGCTTCACTCGTGACTTGAATCGAATCTCACCACCCAAGCTCTGAACCTTCGCCGATAATTTTTCGCAGACCTCGCCGCCACCGTTGGGGAGATATTCAAACGCCCAGGCATCGCGACGCAGGACGGTATAAAAACGCAGGAAGCCGAGAAAGCCCGCCAGTGGAACCTGGTCGGGGTCGGTGGAAAGCCCGTTGCGAGTGAGACCAAAAAAGAGCGAGCGCAGAGCGGGTCCCCATTTCTTGAGCGCACCGCCGAAGGTGTAGCCTTCCATAGGCTGATTTTCCATGAAGGGATCGATACCAAGTGACATCGAAAGTACAGACCACACGTTGAAGATGGAAAGCGTATCGCGCATGGTGAGCATGCCCCAAAAGCGCGGCGAGAAAAAGAGTTGAACGTAATGGAACGGTGCAGGTACGATGCTGGTTCGAATGGCATGCCCAATGTTCGCACGGCGGACGTGATCGCCCACACGGTAGATCCATTGCTCATCTTGTGCCGCTTGCAGTTGGTGGATAATGTTGTGTCTTCTAAGCATGGACTTGAGATTACGGTACGACGACCAAATGCCATGCACACCATGCTCGGCTGGGAATTTTTTGCCTTTGATATCGGTTTCGGGCAAGCCCGCAAGCCGCCCGCCGATGTATTCATTTGATTCAAGGAGGAGTGGTTTCAGTCCGTGCTCGGCAAGGTGGAGGGCAGCAGTAAGACCGGCAATTCCCCCGCCAATGATGATGATGTCGTGTTTATTCATTATGGTGATTATAGTATGAGAGAAGTTATCACCACAGATGAACGCAGATGGACACAGATTTTTTATGGGTTTATATCCAATTTATCTATGTTCATCTGTGGATAAATCGCTGGGTTCTTTTCTTATGGTAAAATCGCTTCCGCCTCCGACAAAAGTCGGTTCCCATGGAGGGATGGCCGAGCGGCTGAAGGCGCATGTCTTGAAAACATGTTTGGTGAAAGCCAACGTGGGTTCGAATCCCACTCCCTCCGCCTTACAATTCGGGTATAAGCCCTGTGCCCGGCGCAAGTGTTGACGATTCTTGATTTGCGATTACAATAGCAATCGTCAGACGAGCAGTTGTACATTGTTGGGGAGGTGCCAGAGTGGCTGAATGGGCTCGCCTGCTAAGTGAGTGCCGGCTTTAAAACCGGTCGCGGGTTCGAATCCCGCCCTCTCCGCTAAAAAACACATCCGGTTTCGGGTGTGTTTTTGTTTTCCGGTCGCGCGCCTCCATTGAGGAGATATTTCGAATCCCGCCCTATCCATTGGCACAGTCAAAAGCGCTTGAAAAGTTTTACAAAGCGATCGAAACAGACGGGTCTTTCTTTTTCCTCTAACTATTCTCTGATTGTTTTTCATTCCAATTCGCGCTACTATAAAAACGGGAGGGCAGTGTCCATCAGTATTTCAGCACCAAGAAAGGACGAATCATGACCAAACAGATCGGGCTTTGGATTGACCACAAAAGGGCGGTGATCGTTACCGTGAGCGACGACGGCGAATCCATGCAGGTGATCGAATCGGGTATCGGACGGCATGTCCACTACCGCGGAGCAACCCGTCCGCGCACGCCGTACAGCGCCCAGTATCAAAAAGGGGATGATCAACATGATAAACAGTTCGAAGGTTATCTCAACCAATATTATGAAAAGGTGCTTCTCCAACTCAGAGGTGCAGATGCCTTGCTGATCTTCGGTCCGGGAGAGGCAAAGCAAGAGTTAAAGAAACGCCTCGAACACCAGAAAAATCATATTCACATTGAAGGCATTGAAGCCTCAGACAAATTGACAGACCGTCAGATCACAGCGAAGGTACGGAAATACTTCGAAGAGCTTCCTGTTAAGGCGTAAGTTAAACGCCTGCACAGATTGCGGCAAAAGAGGAGGGGCTCTTTTGCCGTTCCCCCTCCCTTGATAGCAATTGACAGTAAGAAGCCGCCACACGGGCATATCCGTTCAACACAATTTACCCATGGAGAAAATCATGTCTAAAGACACAACTCGTCAAATCGCCAACGCGCTTTCGGTCGTTATTGCGCTGACGGTCAACATCCTTGCCAGCACCCTGCCCCTCAACGGGCAGAACACCGGCGAGATCTCAGATCGCTTCCCAGTGTACTTCGTCCCTGCCGGGTATGTCTTCGCCATTTGGAGCATCATCTTTATTGGCTGGATCGCCTTTGCCATTTACCAATTCCAACCCGCGCAAAAAGAAAATCCTCGTTTGCAAAATCTTGGTTATGTCTTCGCCATCAGCGGTCTCTTCAACGCAGCCTGGCTGGTATGCTGGCATTACAACTGGTTTGGCTTGAGCGTGTTGGTGATGCTCACCCTGCTTGTTCTGCTCATCGTCAGTTATCTTAAACTCAATGTGGGGCTTACGCCCATAAAAACCGCTGAACGTTGGAACGTGGACGTTCCCTTCAGCATCTACCTCGGCTGGATCAGCGTTGCCACTGTTGCCAACATTTCTTCCTGGCTTTATTTCGTAAATTGGAATGGATTCGGCATCGCACCACAGGCATGGGCAGTGGTCATGATCGCCATAGCAAGTGTGCTTGGTCTTCTCATGACGATCACACGCAGGGATAGTGGATACGTCTTCGTGTTGGCTTGGGCGTTCGCTGGGATCGCAGTCAAACAAGCGGGTGTTCCGCTTGTAGCAAACGCCGCCTGGGGCGGTGCAGTCCTCGCATTGGGATTGGCAATTTATTCCATCATTGCCCGCCGCAGAAAAACATCATAATATTCTTAACGCAGAGTTCTCAGAGATGGGAACTCTGCGTTTTTTTGATTACACTTGGGGAATTATGAAAATCACCATATTAACCAGCGGTTCTCGCGGAGATACTCAACCTTATATAGCATTAGGATTAGCATTGAAACAAGCCGGTCATTCGGTGCAAGTGGCGGCATTTGAAAA
The DNA here is from genome assembly GCA_041157505.1 of Chloroflexota bacterium. GTDB lineage: Bacteria > Chloroflexota > Anaerolineae > Anaerolineales > Villigracilaceae > Villigracilis. The sequence continues at coordinate 3,224 of JBEBCV010000047.1, forward strand.
TTACGAGTCTTTCGTGCGCAGTTACGGCTTGGACTATTTCAAAGTCCGCGGCGATGTGGCGGCGGTGGCAAGCGGCGAGAGCGGCAAAAATGCAGCCAAGGTGGATAACCCGCTCAAACTGCTGCTAAGTTTCAATGAACTCAAAGATCATCTCTTCGATGTGCAAGTCGATTTTTATAATGCCTGCAAAAATGCGGACGTGGTCGTATATCACCCCGGTGCCGCTGTCGGATACTTTGCGGCTCAGCAATTCAACATCCCCAGTGTGCTGGCAACTCCCTTCCCCATGTCACCGACGCGCGACTATCCTTCGTTGATCTTTTACGATATGCCGCGCCTGGGCAAGGGATACAACCTCATCACACACAAGATCCTTGAAGAGATATTCTGGTTCGCCTCCACCTCACCATTCAAAACATTCTTGAAAAAAGAATTGGGTCAACTCCCGCGCGGATTCTCCAACCCGTTCTCGAAACAAATTACAAAGCGGAATCCCACGATCATGTCTTCCAGTGAGCATGTCTTTCATACGCCGAGTGACAGACGACCGAACGTCCACACCACCGGATATTGGTTTCTGGACGATGTAGGAGATTGGGCACCACCTGCTGAGCTGAATGAGTTCCTGCAAAACGGAAGCAAGCCTGTTTACATCGGCTTTGGGAGTATGGGAAGTTTCGGGTCTGGCGAACAGACCACAGCTTTGGTCATTGAGGCGTTGAAAATATCCGGTCAGCGCGGGGTGTTGGCATCTGGATGGGATGGAATGTCAAAATCCACAAAACTGCCAGAAAATATTTTCATGCTTGAAAGTGCTCCGCATTCCTGGTTATTCCCTCGCATGGCAGCAGTGGTCCATCATGGCGGGGCAGGAACCACGGCAGAGGGACTGCGGGCCGGTGTGCCAAGCATCATCATCCCGCACGCAAACGATCAATATGCATGGGGACGGCGAGTGCATGAATTGGGAGTGGGACCCAGACCCATTCGGCGCAAGCACCTCACAGCAGAGAATCTTGCCGAAACGATCCGGGTCGCGTTGACGGATGATATAAAGTACAAGGCAGACGACCTGGGCAAAAAGATCCGCGCAGAACGCGGCGCGGAAAATGCCGCAAAAGTAATTTTGGATAGTACACGATAAATAATCAAAACAGCGTAGAGCCTCTCTACGCTGTTTTGATTACAACACACACTTATTGTTGTATTTTGAAAAGTTTTGGCTCGAATAAAATTAAATTTACAAGAGCGTGACCAGTAATTTAGATCAGGAGTTTCTTTTCCAAATCTTCCAGATGTTCCTGCTCATGCATGGCAATTGTACGTGCCCGCCAATAAACAGACTCTTTCCTCTGTTTTCCTTCTTCACGCAATGTACGTCCCCAATCGTTTTCCTTCAAATTCGATAATACCCGCAGCAACACCTTGCGGCGGATTTGGAAATAGGCAAGTAACTCTGTAAACTCCAAAAGATCGAAATGCAAGAGTTTGCCTAATTCGCGCTCCGAGTGGACAGTTGCAAAGTAAGGTTCATCCACCAACAAGGCTTGATAGATCATCTCTGCCGAACGCGCCTCGCTATTCAACATGTGCGCCAATACTTCGACGGGGGTGCGCTCGTCTTTTCCCAATGGTTGATTCCACTTTACCTTCGGCAGAGACTTGGTCAATACCTCCAACTTTGATGGAGAAGCAGCCAGGATTTCAAGAACACTTGCAATGTTGGCAGGCGTGAGATCCGTCGTAATGCTTTTTTTCATGTAATAGAAATTTTCCCGATCACTTGCCATCTAATTTGAAGGTTCTGCGACTCCCTGAATTGAACATTGACTCTGGCAAGAAGCGGCGGAACCGGAAAATGGATTTTGCCTGTTGACCAATAATATAGCGCAGCTGAGGTGATTTGCTTTCAATGATCTGGAGAACTGTATCTGCAACCAAATGTGCATCGGGTCCAGTCTCTTCATATTCCCGTACAGACTTCATCGCTCGTTGACGCCAGGTATCGTAATCACTGATCATTTGGGCTGCCATTTGCCTCTTCTCCATCAAGGGAGTTTTGAGGAAGCCAGCTTCGATAATCGAAACGCGAATGTTGAATGGTTGAACCTCATGGAACAAGGCTTCGGAATACCCTTCCAGTGCAAATTTGCTGGCAGAATAAATTCCCAAAAACGGGACAGGGGCAATCCCTGACAAGGAACCAATATTGATGATCTGCCCGTCCTTGCGTTGACGCATACCTGACAGTACTGCTTTCGTCATTCGCATCACACCAAAGAAATTCGTCTCGAATTGAGCGCGAGCTTCATCCAATGAAATTTCTTCGAGTGCGCCACCCAACTCATATCCGGCGTTGTTCACCAGGACATCAATACGCCCCGCCTGCTCCAATACTGAATTAACACATTCAGCTACTGAATTATCAGATCTGACATCAAGGGGTAAAAGTTTAAAGGTTGAAGGTTCGTTGGAAGCCGCCGGGTTTCGGCTCGTTCCAAAAACTTGATTTCCCCGTTGTGAAAGCAATTCTGCTGTTGCCTTGCCATTACCAGAAGACGCACCCGTAATAAGAATAACTTTTGCCGTGGACATATCTACTCTCCTCTTAAGATAAATATGATGAAGGTCTTGAACAAATAATGCCAAGACCTTTGAACGCTAGGCAAATGGTCTTTATTATCGATGTTTCTGCGAAGGAAGGTTTTGTAAAATAGATTTTAGCAGGAATTTTTTTAAATAAAAGATTCTAATTTGCCTTATGCCATCAACTCAATACGGTTGCCTTCCGGGTCGAGGATCACACTCTCGTAATAACCATCTCCCGTGCGGCGTGGACCATCGAGCACAGTTATACCCTCCTCTTTGAGTTTGGCGGTCAATAGATCCACTGCAGCCTCGGACCCAAGCGAATTGAGAATTGGTTTAGTTAGCAATCAAATACGAACCAACAGATCTCATTTCGCAAGCGTTGATCGTCTAAAACAAGCTCGCGGATCGCATCT
>JBEBCV010000048.1:0-9947 GCA_041157505.1 Chloroflexota bacterium
AGTGTTGATCGCGCCCTGCCAATCGTTCTTCGGCTCATGCGGATAAATGGTGCCGGTATCGAGCAGCTTGCCAGTGGAATCCACCACAGCAACTTTACAGCCGGTGCGGAAGCCAGGGTCAATGCCGAGCACAGTTTGGTTTGCGAGCGGCGCCTGACTGAGCAAGGCGCGCAAATTGGATGCGAAGACTTGAATGGCGTGGTTGTCGGCACCTTCGCCTTTGTCACGGCGCACATCACGCTCAATGGCGGGCAGAAGCAAACGCTCAGCACAATCTTGAATGGCTAGCGCGAGCTGATCGGCAAAGGGACTGATGATGTCCTGCTCGTATTCTGATTGAATGGCGTCGAGCCAGTCACGTTCGGGAATATCCACACGGACTTTCAGCACGCCTTCTTTTTCGCCGCGGGTGATAGCAAGAATTTGATGCGGCAGTAAACGGTCGACGCGCGAGGTGAAATCGTAATAGCTTTCATACACGCGCTTCTCATCCACGGCATCTTCGATCTTTTTGGAATAGACGGTTGAGAACTTGAGCGCCTTCTCACGAAGCGTCGAGCGGACGTTGGCATTGTCACTAATGGTTTCAGCGACGATGTCGCGCGCACCTTGCAGGGCTTCTTCAACACTGCCCACCTGTTCGTTTAGGAATTTGGCAGCGAGTTTATCCAGGGAGCCCGAGCCTTGCTTGAGGATGAGTTCTGCCAAGGGTTCGAGTCCCTTTTCGCGGGCAACCATAGCGCGGGTGCGGCGCTTCTTTTTATAGGGCGCGTACAGGTCTTCGAGCGCGGTCATGGTGGCGGCGGCTTCGATGGCGGCGCGGAGTTCGTCGGTTAGTTTGCCTTGCTCTTCAATCGAAGCAAGGATGGCGGCACGGCGCTCATCCAACCCGCGCAGGCGGGTCAGCTCATCGGCGATGATGCGGATCTGCTCATCGTCGAGCGAGCCGGTCATTTCTTTGCGGTAACGGGCAATGAAGGGGACGGTGTTGCCATCATCCAGTAATTTGATAACGGCTTCCACTTGGGTTGGTTTAACTTGCAAAAGGGTTGCGATGATTTCTGAGTGAGACATAGGGCGTGATTTTATCATGGGCATGGGATGGAATATCAAGTGAATGGGGATAATAGAAGTAAGTTTATTTATTTCTTTATCCCAATTAAAGTATGCAGGTTCAGTTGAGTGTACCAAATGATGTCTGCATAAAAGAAAAACCGCCTTCGGGTTAGGCGGTTTGCTTACATGCTGTCGGGGTGGAGAGATTTGAACTCTCGACCTCACGGACCCGAACCGTGCGCTCTACCGGTCTGAGCCACACCCCGAATGAACAGCGGGCAGATTATACCATTGTGATTAATTTTGGCAAGTCAAATTATGGATTGAGAATCACTTCGATCGTATATAGATATGCAAGCTTGCCAAGAACAGGGTCACTGATTCCGATCAAGGGATTTTCCTGTCGAAACGTCAAACGGACAGGTGTTGGTTCTGTCACTTTATACGGCAACACCGTTTCAAAGGGTTGGGTATCGATGCCATTTATGCCCAGGATGCGTGAAGAAAGTGTTTTTCCCTGGGTTGAGATCATTTCCACCACAAAGGGTTGGTCACTGAACGGCCAAATGCGTCCTTGCAGAGCGGCTTGCCCTGCATAGAAATTCGACTTCTCTTTGAAACCATCCATGGCGATACGTTCATAAATGAAATTACCGGGTGGGTTGATCTGGGGTGTACCCACTGAGTACAAGAGAACCGGCAGGGTATTTACCGCCTGCATCCTGCCAAAGTCATCTTCGGTGCTGATGCGGATATAACCCGCTTCAGATACCGCCCGGATCTCGAATGAGATCTCAAAGCGTTGGAAAATTCCCAAGGGATTGCGGACCAATTTTTTGATCTCACGAGAGAGAACCCGTCCATCTTCGCCGAGCAGGTCCACTTGGATCTTATCGCTCTCCCCTGCTGCGATGTTGGCTTGCAGAATAAATGGCGAGGTCAGGCTGGACATGGGACCCGGCGAGATAAAACGGATCTGGGCATATTCGGTAAATCCGGCAGCAAGAGTTGGGGTCGCTGTGGGAACTTCAACCGTAGCAACGGGTGCTTGTAACGTTTCGGTCGGAGCCGCTGTGGCAGATGGCGTCATCGCAGCGGCGGTAGCGAAAGCAGCCTGCCCGGTTAACGCCACCACTGTAGGCAGGTAATCGGGTGGAAGAGGCGTAGGCGCAGGAGTGGACTGGAAGGAGCAGGCAGATAAAAGTCCAAGAAGGGAGGCGAGGGCTAGGAGTCGAATTCTCATATCAGTTAATAGAAGAGACGCCCCAATTTGAGGGCGTCTCTTGAGTCAAGTCAAATTACAGCCCGTACACTTCACTATATTTCTTTGTGAGGTAACGAACGTACGCCGCCGAGTCGATCTTCGAGCCGGTGACCTTCTGTACAATGTCTTGCGGGTCATACTTGTGACCGTAGACATGGATCTTTTCACGCAGCCATTCGCGCAGCTCGTCGAATTGACCTTTGCGAATTTGGTCTTCAAGGTCCTTGATGTCTTTGTTGATACGTTCCCATAACTGCGCAGAGACAATGTTGCCGAGCGCGTATGTGGAGAAGTAACCAATGGAACCATAAGACCAGTGAATATCCTGCAAGACACCCTGAGCATCGTTGGGCGGTGTGACGCCAAGATAGTCGCGCATCTTCTCGTTCCAGATTTCCGGCAGGTCTTTGACGGCTATGCTGCCATCCACCATGCCGATCTCGATCTCAAGGCGCAGCATGATATGCATGTTGTAGGTGGCTTCATCGGCATTGACGCGAATGAACGAAGGCTCAACCTTGTTGACCGCCTTGTAGAAATTCTTTACGCTAACGCCATCCAGTTGGGAGGGGAAGGTCTTTTTCAGTTCGGGATAAAAATGTTCCCAGAAAGGCATGGAGCGACCGACGAGGTTTTCCCACATGCGTGATTGAGACTCGTGAACTGCTAAAGAGGTGCCGCCCTGCAATGCAGTGCGTTCATATTCGGGGTTGCAGCCCAATTCATAAAGAGCATGTCCGCATTCATGCATGGCGCTGAACAGGGTGGCAAGCGGTGCGTTCTTCTCGTACCGATTTGTGATACGAACATCGTTCAGACTGAATGTGGTTTGGAAGGGATGCGGGGCTTTATCTTGTCTGCCGCGATTGAAGTCATAACCGAATTTGGTCACGATCTTTTCGCTGAAATCCCACACTTTCTTTTCATTGAAAGCCTTGTGCAGGAAATCATCTTTGACCTGTTTAGATTCGCTGATGGCTTTGATAAGCGCCACCTGCTTGGGTCGCAAGTTACCAAAGATCTCGCGCACTTCAGCGGTCTTCATGCCGGGTTCGTAATCATCCAACAGGGTGTCATAGGGATGGTCCGCTGGCGGGAAGAAGGATACATACTTCTTCACCAGTTCCACATTCTTTTCAAGATACGGACGAAAGATCGAGAAATCGGATTTGCTTCTGGCTTCCACCCAGGCTTCGAGAGCTTTGGTGGCTGCCATGGCTTGTTCTGCTACAAAGGAGGCAGGCACGCGTTTGGCTTTGTCGTACCCACGCGCTGCCACACGGACCATTGCGCCTTCATCGGTTTCAGGATCGCTGAACTCTTTTTTCAAGTCTTCGAGCAGGTTTCCCACTTCATCGGAGGTGAATTTTTCCTGCGCGATCTTTCCAAGGGTGGCAAGCTGCTGACCACGAGCTTCGCCGCCGCTGGGAGGCATATTCACCTGCTGGTCCCAACTTAACACAGCACCAGCATGACCCAGATCTGACACTTCCCCAAGGATTTCTTTTAACTTCGCGAGTTTTTCAGACATCACGCTTCTCCTGTTCTATTTGACATACAACCGCTTCAACCCAAACCGGGGGTTGATTCTGTATCCCCTAGCATTTTCCCCGCTGTGAGCGGCTTTATTTGCGACCACGATTGTATCACTTCATAAAACAAACTCTGCAAGTACACCTGGCAGAGTTTGTTCTTTTCTCAATTATTTTCAGGACATTTATGATATTCATCCAACCCGTTGACCGTGATGTAGAAGGTCTCACCTTCCTGTATGTCGATCGTTTCATATACAGGGGCGTCGGGCAGGGTGGCATCTTGAAGTTCATAAACACCAGGGTCTACCTGGACGTAGTTCAAATAGTCGGCGTTCGTCCAAAGAGAATACAGATATATTTCGTTCGGCAAGATGATGATATCGTGTTCGGTGCAATTTTTGATGTAGGCAGGTTCGGGCCACTCGGTGAACGTGAAATCAGGAATATCTTCTAAATTGCCATCAATTCGGGAGTATGGGGTCTGCAATGATACCCAGCCCGTCTGTTCGGTGGCAGGAATTTGGATCTGCACCCATTTCGAGAGCACATCCTGCCCGATGACGTTGGCAGAGGAGGCACTCTTCAAAATTCCGATACGGTCGTAGGCTGTGCCTGGTCCGCGGCGGATGTTGAGGTTGCCATTGATGGCGGTGATGCGCACAGAAAGTAGCGGCGCAGAAGCTGTTTCAGTGGAAGCAGGAATCAGCGTCGGTGTGGGAAGAGGCGTTTCTGTGACGGTGGACGACTGAGCATTGACGATGGATTCTTCTTCCGTAGGTTCCATCGTCGCCTGTCCTTCATCGATGGGTGGTGTTGCCACAGGCATACAACCTACTGCAAAGATCGCAAACAGCAGGGTGGAAAAAATCTTTCGAGAATTGAGCATTTTATTCGTACCGCAAAGCTTCGACGGGCTCCAAATTGGCGGCGCGGCTGGCAGGGTAAATGCCAAAGAACAGACCGATCATGGCGGAGAAACTGGTCGAGAGGATGATGGCATCCCAGCCCACGATGGGGATGAAGGTATTGCCAGTGGCAGTTGCCACTTGTTCAACGATGCGCGCAATGACCCAGCCGAAAATGGTGCCAATGATGCCACCAATAAGACTCAACAATGAAGACTCGGTCAGGAACTGCAACAGGATATCTCGCTTGCGTGCGCCCAGGGCTTTACGCAGACCGATCTCTTTGGTGCGCTCTGTGACCGAGACCAGCATAATGTTCATAATGCCGATGCCACCCACCAAAAGTGAGATACCGGCGATACCACCAAGGAAGATGGTGAGCACCCCTGTGATGGATTCAAAGATACTTAGAAAATCCTGTTGGGTGAAGACGGTGAAATCATCTGCGCCGACCGGCGTGCGATGGCGCTGACGAATGATGTTGGAGACCTCTTCCACTGCCGATGGCACGGCTTCGGCGGTGGTGGCTTGCACAAAGATGACATCCACTTCGTCGCGAGCGCTGCGTTTGATCAGGCGGGCTTGGGCTGTGGTGAATGGAATATAGGCACTATTATCTTCACTGCCAAAGGCACCACCACCGCGCGCCACTAGAACACCAATAATACGGAAGGGCTGTCCTTCAATACGGATGGTCTCGCCCACGATGCCATCCGCATGACCAAATAGGTTGATGGCAGTTTCCGGCCCGAGCACCACTACAGACATGCGCCCGAGGATATGTTCTTGATTGATGAATTCGCCTTCGGCAATTTCCAAATTGCGAACCTGGGAATACTCAGGTGTGACACCCGAGATGGAGGTGCTGGTCGTTTCACTGGAAAAGGTTATGAAGCCGTTCCCTTGAATGGCAGGAGCAACCATTTCGACGGAGGGCGCGGCGAAAGAATCCAATAACGCATTGGAGTCACCCAAGGTCAATGGACGTTCATTGTTCCCGCTGGTGCGTGGACCAGAGCCGGGCGGACCATCTTGACTGGGTGCACCGCCAAATATAAATAGAAGGTTCGTACCAATACTAGAGATCGAGCCGGTGATGGATGCTTGCGCACCATTCCCGACTGCCAACATGGCAATGACCGCAGCAACACCGATGACAATGCCCAATACAGTAAGACCCGAACGCATCTTATTGCCGTTCAGGCTTTCGAGGGCTTCCATGATCGCTTGTGCAAAACTCATTTCATCCCTCCGGGATTTTCGTCGATGGTATCCAGTTCGCCGTCTTTCAAGCGGATGACACGCTGGGTCTGTTCTGCGATCTTCGGGTCGTGAGTAACGATGACAAGAGTTGTGCCAAGATCTTTGTTCAGATTAAGCAAAAGGTTCATGATCTCTTTGCCGACCTTTGAATCGAGATTGCCTGTCGGCTCATCTGCCATGATGATGGCGGGATTATTAACCAACGCACGGGCTACCGCCACACGCTGCTGCTGACCACCCGAAAGTTCATAGGGGCGATGATACATGCGGTCTTTCAATCCCACGGCTTCCAAGGCAGCTTGAGCTTTTTCGCGGCGACCCTGTGTGATGCCGGCATAACGCAAAGGTAACTCTACATTCCCTACAGCGCTCAAACGAGAAAGCAGGTTGAAACTTTGAAAGACAAAGCCGATCTTGCGATTGCGAACGCTTGCCAATTGGTCATCATTCATTTGGCCGACCGATTCGCCATCCAATATATATTCGCCGGATGAAGGACGATCTAAACAGCCGAGTGTGTTCATCATGGTCGATTTGCCTGAGCCGCTGGGTCCCATGATGGAGATCACTTCTCCACGTTTGACCGTAAATGAAACACCTCGTAATGCCTGCACTTCGATCTCGCCCATGATGTAGGTCTTGGTGAGTTCGCGTGCTTCAATGACCCAGTCCATGCTAGCCTCCACCGAATGGACCTCCATTAAATGTAGGGGGGTTGAGGATGATGAGGTCACCTTCTTTTATATCGCCGCTGGTCAGTACACTCATTGTGTCTGAAGAAGCACCAAGGGTGATCTGTACCGGAGTGGGTGCTCCCTCTTTTTCGATATATACGACCCGTTCGCCATCTACCAGGCGGACAGCACGGTTCGGGACGAGGAGCATGTCTTTTACTTCTTCAGTGATGATGTTCACCGCTGTGGTCATGCCGGGTTTCACTTGCGCATCGGCATCTGTTAATTCGACAGTGACGGTGAAGCTCACAACACCTTGCAGGGTATCTCCGGCCTGCCCCACTTCGATGACCTTGCCGTTATACGTTGTGCCGAGAATGGCATCGAATGCGAGGGTGGCATTTTGACCTACTGCCACATTGTTGATATCCACTTCAGAGACCTGGACATCAACCAATAAGCTGGAGAGATCGTCTATGCGAAAGCCAATTGTGCCGGGATTAACCTGGTCCCCGACGACGAGGCTTGTTTGGGTGATTGTGCCGTCGAACGGAGCTATGAGCTTTGCCAGGTTCAAGGTCGCTTCGGCAGCGGCAACACGCGCACGAGCTGCAGCTACTTCATCAGAGTCGGCTCCCTTTTGGAGGCGCTCATATTGACGGCGGGCATCTTCCAATTTTGATTCAGCCAATGCGAGGTCGCGGTCGGCATCGGCAATGGTTTCTTCGCCGGCATAGCCTTTATATTCTTTGAGTTTCAATTCGCCGAATTGGTCGTAATAAAATTCCTTGATGTCGACCTTGCCGTTGAGATCCATGCGCCAGTTATATGCTTTTTGATAAGCTTCTTCCGCTTTATCAACTGCTTTTTCGGCTTCAAGCAAGGCGGTATTGGAAACAAGCAGTTCATCCAAGGCTTTCTGCGCGTTCACCAAGTCGGCTTCGGCGAGGATAATGCTCTGGCTGAGAGTCGTTTTATCGAGGCTGGACAGGACAAATCCACGTTCGACGCGGTCCCCGATCACAGCGTTCACTTCGTTTACGACTCCATTTGTCTGCCAGGTCAATGTGGCGGTCTGTCGTGCGCGGACGCTTCCTGTTGCACCCACATAGGCTGCCAGGTCGCCACGTTCAACGGGGACGGTTTCAAACGCCACTACTTCTTCGGGACGTGAGAGGGAGAAACCGACGATCAACAGGATAACGGCGACAACCGCGATGATGATCCATGTTCGTCGGGTAATTCTTGAAAAAAATTGACGCATTCGAAAAATCCTCCAATTAGATACAGTAAACCTTCAGTGCATATTTCTTACATTGATATATCACAAGCTAGGCAAAAGATCGTGGATAGATTGTGCAGGTTTTAACAAATTGATTTTAATTCATCTATGGTTTTTAAACCGTGAGAAATTCATTAATCTACTTCTCACAAACTGGTGACGATTGTCTCTCTGTTTAGGTGACATTTAAACCTTTGTCTATCCTATTACATTGGTTATCATCCAAGTAACCACTTTATATGTATCACTCCCTTTGGAGGCTTTTGCATGCAGGCAGTACCCAGTGAATTTTTGGCAATCGATCGTAAGGAACGGGCGAACCGCCCTTTTTTTGATTTAGATCTGCGCCCCGCTGATGAACGTCGATGTGACTTTGGCGATGTTGTGATCGAGTTCGACCCGGAACGTGCGATGATGGAAGCGGCTCGCTGCATTCATTGCCCAGACCCGGCTCCGTGCATGGTGGCATGCCCCACTGCGAACGATATTCCCTCTGCCATGTGGTTGATCGAGCAAGGCAAATTTGTTGAGGCGGCGGGTATTTATCACAAGACCAGTTCTCTGCCTGAAATTTGCGGACGGGTTTGTCCGCATGAGGCGTTGTGTCAGGGCTCTTGTGTGCTGAACAAACATCATACGCCTGTGTTGTGCGGTGAGCTTGAAGCTTTTACGGTGGACTATGAGCGCCGAACGCAGGGTTATCTTATTCCGCTTTCCATTCCAACAGGCAAGAAGGTTGCCATTATTGGCGCAGGACCAGCAGGGCTTGGCTGCGCAGATATCCTTTTGCAAAAGGGGCATGAGGTGACGGTTTTCGATTCGAAACCTGCGCCGGGTGGTCTGTTGGTGTATGGCATTCCGAACTTTAAACTTTCGAAAGATGTGTGGCAGGAAAAATGGGAGGAGTTCGAACGTGCAGGTGCGAAGTTCGTGCCGAACACCTATATAGGTAAAGATAAGACCATTGACCAGTTATTCGAGGAAGGTTTCGATGCGGTCTTTATTGGGGTTGGTTCTGAAATCGATGCAAAGATGGAAGATACGCCCGGTACGGACCTGCCTGGTGTTTATGAAGCAACAGATTTTCTGATCCGCGGCAATATTCCCTTGGAGCAGCTGCCTGAAAATATGAAGGTGCCGCTCGAGATCGGTAAACGAGTGGTGGTGGTTGGCGGCGGTGATACGGCTTCAGACTGTCTGCGAACGGCGTTACGCCTGGGCGCAGAGGAAGTGACCTGTTTGTATCGCCGTACTGAAAAAGAAATGCCAGGCGGTAAGAAAGACCGCAAGATGGCGCGGGATGAAGGCGCGAAGTATCGCTTCCTCACCCAACCGGTAAATTTCATTGCGGGTGCCGATGGAAAACTGGCAGCTGTGGAATGTATCGAGATGAAGCTTGGCGAGCCTGATGCAAAGGGACGCCGCAAGCCTGTGCCGGTGGAAGGTTCCAACTTCAGTGTAGCAGCGGATACTGCCATTTTGGCGCTCGGTTATTGGCCGGACCCGATCCTTGGTAAGACCACCCCAGACCTTGAGACTCATGATTGGGGCTTGATCTCGGTGAAAAACAAGGCTACCGGGGTTACGAGCCGTGAAGGTATTTTCTCTGGCGGTGATTGTGTGACCGGACCAGACCTGGTTGTTACCGCCATGGTGGGCGGTCGTAAAGCCGGGGTGGCGATCGATGAGTATTTGAAGAATAAGAAATAGTCAATTACCTGTTGAGGGCAGCAGGTCGTTAGCACGGCAGGGTCGCCAGCTCTGCCGTGCGCCTTTTAAAGAGTTTTGTAAGAAGGAAATTTTCTTGCCCGCTTTCGGCGGCTAAATGTATAATTCTTTTTGTAAGATATAAGGTGTTATACATCGAAATCGCTGTATAAACCATAGTTGGGCGCTGGCGCACACAAAATAAATTCACGAAAGGCAATCCATCACATTCCTAAATGAGCACACAAACTTCCTCTCCTT
>JBEBCV010000049.1:0-8987 GCA_041157505.1 Chloroflexota bacterium
TTAAAGTGAGAAAGCGAATTGAGGATCGGTTTAACTTGAAAAATGATGTCGCCGCCTTTGCCGCCATCACCGCCATCGGGGCCGCCGCGCGGTTCGTATTTTTCACGGCGAAAATGGACCATGCCGTCGCCGCCTTTTCCGGATCTTACATGAATATTTACCTGGTCAATGAACATTCCTACATTATAATGGGTGAAAATGACCTTTCTGGGAGATGGCAAAAAAGCGGGAAATTTGATTTGTTGCTCAATGGTTACGCCTTAGTGCATCTACCAATGGAAGACGCAAGTAAAGGTATTAGTACTCAACTTATCTATCCATCGTTTTAATCCTAAAAAAAATACAGGCATCCCTGTATCTCAATTGTATTCGTTGAAGGTCTTTTTTTTTATGAAAGATGATCTCTGAGAATGAAAAAGATAAACCATCTTCAAAATGACACTTTATCCAGTTTGCGCAGTGTCATTATTTTTTCTCTAGACATCAAGTATCAATATACGGCTTTTACAGAATCGCATAGGGAGGTAATGAAACGGATCTGGGGGGCAGAGATTGCCATTGGTCAGAATATGCTCGAATATATTCATCGTGAAGATGATCGAAAAAAAGCGCAGGAAAACTTTGATAAAGTTCTGCGTGGTGAATCATTGATCATGGAAGAAGAATATGGGGATGAATCTGGACATGTCCGCTCATGGTGGGAGGATCGTTATGTGCCCGTCTATGACAAAAATGGAGAGATCGTTGGAATATCTGTTTTTGTTATTGATATTTCACAACGAAAAAAGATCGAACAGGCATTACTTACCAGCGAGATCAATTACCGTTCCATAATGGATCAGGCAGCAGATGGCATCTTTATTGCTGAACCGTCTGGTCGTTATGTGGATGTTAACCGCGCTGGTTGCGAAATGTTAGGCTACACCCGTGAAGAGATCCTTTCTCTGTCCATGCAAGATCTGGCGGCAGGAACAAAATACAACCCCATCCGGATGAAAGACCTGTTAGAGGGCAAGACGGTCATCGCTGAACGTGACCTGATTGGAAAAAACGGTAAATTGGTTCCCGTAGAAATCAGCGCAAAAATGATGGGGGATGGCAGGTTGATCGGAATTGCCCGTAATGTCGTGGAGCGACGGAGAGAAGAGGCACGGATTCGTTTCCTTGCCTTTGTGATGGATAAGGTCTCCAGTGCTGTTATTTCGACCGATAGTGATCTGAAGATCAATTATTGGAACAAAGGCGCCGAGATCCTTTATGGTTGGCGGGAAGCCGAAGTGCTTGGTAAATCGGTTGATGAAGTTTGCGGTACGGAGTTCATGGAAGGACAGCAGGAACTTGCCCAGCAAACATTAATCAAGGACAAAACCTGGCGAGGTGAACTTAAGCAGAAGCATCGCTCTGGTAAAGAGATCTGGGTCGATGCATCAGTGACCTTGTTGGAAGACGATAGCGGCAATTATGTTGGCGGCGTCACCATCAATCATGATGTGACCGAGCGTAAATTGGCGGAGGATGAATTACGCCGCACCAAAGAGTCAATTGAGCAGATCAACCTTACTTTAAGGCGAGCTTTTGAACGGGAGCAACTCGCCTCACGAACCGACAGCCTGACAGGAGTTTTCAACCGTCGGTATTTCTTCGAATTGTTGGGCTATGAATTCTCCGCTTCGCGGCGGTATGAGCGTCCGCTTTCGCTGGTTATGTTCGATGTGGATTATCTAAAAAAAATCAACGATACGTACGGACATCAGGTGGGGGATGAGTTGTTGAAAAAAGCCGCCAATGTGGTTCGCGGCGAGTTGAGGACCTCGGATGTGCTTGCCCGCTATGGCGGCGATGAGTTTGTGATCCTGCTCTCGAACAGTTCTGAGGAGGATGCTTCCATGGTCCTTGAGCGAATATACCGTGAGTTAAAGTCAACGATTATCAGTGCTGACCACAAGAAATTGGGCATCTCCATCAGCGCTGGCATCTCCAGTCTTCAGCCAGATATGGAAAAAGCAGACCAATTGGTGATGCTGGCAGACCGGGCGTTGTATGTTGCCAAAAATTCAGGGCGGAACCGGGTTGTGATATTTAACAATGATGAAGGCGAAAAATAAGGGGAATTTCCATTTGTTCCAGACAACTTCATAAAAATTGTCATGTCTTTATTATGCTGTACCTGCCCGTTGCGGGGATAATCGGGGTAGGTGCGTTATGAATTTAGAATCGGGCAAAGACCTGAGAACCATTATCTTAATCGTTGAAGATGAAGCAGCAATTCGCATGGGGCTATCTGCTGCAATGACCCGCCAGGGATACCGAGTGATCACGGCGGAAAATGGCATTGATGCCATCCAAAAGGCTGGTGAATATCACCCAGACCTGATCATTTCCGATATTTTGATGCCTGTGTTAGACGGGTTCGAAATGAAAAAGAAACTGAGCACAGACCCGGTATTGGCTTCCATACCTTTGATCTACCTGACAGCCCGAACTGCGGTGGAAGATCGCGTGACGGGTATTCGAGGCGGGGCAGATGATTATGTGACCAAGCCTTTTGATGTGCAGGAATTATCGGCGCGGGTCGAGGCGGTTCTTCGTCGTGTGCGCCGGGAGCGAAAACAGGGGCAAGCAGAAGCTAGAGAGTTTGGGCAGGAAGACCTTGAAAAATTACGCCGCGAATTGATCCAGAATTTTCATCATGAGATCCGTACTCCCCTGAATAATGTAATGATGTTTCTGGAGATCGTTGCGACACACAAATTCGAATCGTTGGAGGAACAAAAAGAATTTATACGTATTGCCCGCTCCAGTGGGGAACGTCTTGAATCATTGATAACCGACATCATACTTCTTACCGATCTAGATCAGGGTTCCATCAATAATGTAAGGCAACCCATCAATCCAGAGTTACATATCTTGCAGCCGATCCGCCGTAGGATCGCGCGGTACGATACCAAGACGATCCATTTTGTGCCCGTTCTTTCGATTTCCAATGCGATCAGAGCACCTCGACAGGAGATTCCACGAGCGATATTGCATTTGGTGGACAATGCCTTGAAATTTAGCCCGGAAGATGGGACAGTGATCCTAAAGATCACATCGGGAAACAATGGCGGTGCAACAATAACGATCGAAGATCAAGGTCCTGGAATTCCAATGGATCTGCGTGAGAAGGTATTTGAACGTTATTTTCAGATCAGCCAGGGGGCAACACGAGAGTATCAGGGGCTGGGGTTGGGATTAACCATAGCCAGGGCTCTCTTTCGCTCATTGGGTGGTGACGTGAAGATCCTTGATAGCGCTCAAGGATGTTGTGTGCAGGCAACCTTGCCGGATATTTCCACAGAAGATGTAACGTATGGATGAGAAAATTCTTCCGTTTAAGAAACTTGGCATAAGCGTTGATGTACAAGGAATCACCTGGAATGGAGACTTGGATTATCGCGCTTTGTTCGAACAGACGGGAGATTGTGTTTTCATCATCAGCCTGGATTTTAAGATCCTGGAAGTGAACCCGCAAGCCAATCGCATGCTTGGGTATTCAGAAGGCGAGTTGCCGGGAAATTATTCAGATATCTTTCTGAGTCTCGACAATTCATCCCGCAGGGATGTCATCCTTGAAAAACGCGTAAATGTTTTTGAACACAACCTGCGTAAAAAAGATGGATCTTTGTTACAGGCAGAGTTGAGTTCTTCTCTCGTGTACAGTGCCGATGGGAAACCTGCTTATATTCAATTGATCGCACGCGATATCGGAGAACGCAAGAAGAATGAACGCTTGCTCAAACGAAATGTGCGTGCCCAATCCATTATTGGTGAGGTGACTGCAGTTCTATTTCGCTCATCGAACATTGAGGGAAGCTTGCCAGAGGTGCTTGAGTCGTTGGGATATGCGGTGGGGGTGTTTAGTACTGTCATCTTTGAGGCGAAAAATTCATCCCTGCGGATTCGGCATAAATGGGTTGATCCAGCTGTCCCTGAGTTTGATGCGGAAACGGTCATTGAACCATTTTTAGAGTCACTATCCAAGTTTCCGGATCGTGTCTTCTCTGTTCCTGATGTGCCAGAAAAAGTCTCCACCACACCAAAAGTTTCAATGCTAGCAGTTCCCATTCAAGGGGCATTGGGGTCATGGGGATTCTTGGGCTTGTTCGATAAAGATGATCGGCTCTCTTGGCTGCCTACCAGTTTTGATATCGTGCAAACGACGGCAAATTTGTTGGGTGCTGCAATCGAGAGAATGCATTACGAAGAGACTTTGCGCCTGAGTGAAAGACGTAACCGCATCATCGTGGACGCGTTGCCTGATCTTTTGCTTCGAGTGGATCGTTCGGGACGGATCTTTGACTACAACGCGAATCCTTCCCATCCACTTTATCTTGAGCCCGCCACTGCCATAGGCAGAAATTTGCATGAGTTGTGGAATGACGAGATAGCAAACAAATTACTTCCACGTATTCCAGATGAAACTTTGTTTACATTGCCCCGCACGGTTGAAAACTTCAAACTCTCTGGTAAGAATGGGACGTTCGAAGCACGCTTATTTCCTATCAGTAAATTGGAAGCATTGTTGATCGTGCGTGACATCACCGAGCAAGCCAAACTTAATCAAATGAAATCTGACTTTGTGAATTGGGCATCCCATGAATTGCGCACACCGCTAACTTCTGCGATATTGATGACGGAATTACTTCAACAAGATTGTACGGTTGAGGAAGCCAGTGAATATCTTTCTACACTATCAAGTGAATTAAATCGGCAAAAGAATTTGATCAATGAATTGTTGATGGCAGGGCGTTTGGAGAATGGAACTTTGCATGTGGAAGTTACCGCCCTGGATCTGAACCCGATTTTGAAGGATGCCATTTTGGCGGTGAAACCGATCGCAAAGAAGAAGAATATAAATATTCATATGACGATCGCCGCCAATCCCTGTGTTGTTCTGGGAAATGTAAGTGCCCTTCAGCAAGTATTCATTAACCTGTTGAGCAATGCTGTTAAATTTTCTCAGGACGATAGCCAGGTGTTACTGCGTGTTGACCGGTTGGAAACCGAAACCCATATATCTGTTGTAGATAGTGGATTAGGCATACCATCGGATGCCATGCCATATTTGTTCGACCGTTTTTACCGTGCCCGCAACGTTAATATGGCCGAGATCCCTGGTAGTGGTATTGGGTTGTTCATAGTCAACTCCATTCTGAGAGAGTTGAATGGGTCGATTTTGGTGGAAAGTAAATTGAACGAAGGGACCACCTTTACGGTAGTCTTGAAGAATAGGTAGGAAGAGTAAGAACGTTCAGTTCGGGTGAATAGTTTCACTCGAACTTTTTATTTATTTGATAAAGTGACTTGATTTCTGCCACTTTGCTTGGAGTCGTATAAGGCTTTGTCGGCTTTTGTCAATAATTCATCAACGCTTGTGGCATGGGTTGGGAAGGTGGCAACACCCATTGAGAGAGTTACGAATAGGTCTTTATGGTCATGTGAAATAAGAATATTCATGCACATTTCCCGAAGTTCTTCCGCGCGTTTGAAAGCATCTTGAGCTGTAATTCCCGGCAGAATGAGTAGAAATTCTTCACCGCCATATCGGCATGCAATATCTGAGCCGCGAACCTGTTTTCTGAGCAGTTCGGCAATCGCTATCAGGAACTTATCTCCAACCTGGTGACCATAGGTGTCATTGATATTTTTGAACAGGTCAATATCCATGATCACGATACTTATCGTTTTCTCTTCGCGTTGTGCACGGTTTAATTCACGATCCAGTGTTTCTGTCAGGTGACGCCGGTTGAATAAACCGGTTAGCGGGTCATGGAAGGCTTGTTGGCGTAATTCATCTTGAAGCTGTTCGATCTCGTTCAATTGACTGCGCAGTTGGCGTTCCGTCAATTTTTGTTGGGTGATATCGGTATGTGTACCAATGAATCGGAGAGGGCTATTCTCCTTCCTCCATTGGACCACCTTTCCTCTGTCCAGCACCCATTTGTATGTGCCATCTTTGCATAAGATGCGATATTCACTGATATACACGGGCGATTTCCCTGCAAAATGCTTGGCTATCTCATCTTCAACATTTTGAAGGTCATCAGGATGAATGCGTTTTGTCCATTCCTCGGGTGAATGTCCAATCTCCTCTTCTTTATAACCGAGCATACTTTTCCATTGCCTTGAATAAAAAACGTGATTACTTTCAGCATTCCAATCCCAGATCCCGTCCCCTGATCCTTCAAGCGCGAATTGCCAGCGCATTTCCGCTTCTCGAAGCGCTTCCTGAGCCTGTTTCCTTTCAGTGATATCTCTGGAAACGCCGTAGACTTCCAAATGTCCGGTCGCTTCATTCATTTGGAAGCTGGTGGTCGCTTCTGTCCAGACAGTGGAGCCATCTTTGCGAGGCTGTTCCACTTCGTCCACATGGTATCCACGCTGCCCTTCCAGAAATTCCTGAACTCGAGATGATAGATTCGTCTGTAAAACATGCATGGAATCGGGAGAAAGTACCTGGTCTAAAGATTGTGCCATAACTTCTTCAACAGTAAATCCGCGTAATCGTTCCACAGATGGGCTGACATATCGGAAGCGCATTTCATTGATATCGAGCACCCAGATCACATCCGAGATATTTTCTGCCAACAACCGGTACATTTCCCTGCTTTGATGGAGAGCGTGTTCTGTATTTTTGAGCTCGGTAATATCGAGTTCTATTCCGTCCCAACAAGTTGTGCCATCGTCCCAAAGGGTTGGGTTGGAAACGAAAGAAGACCAGCGGATACTTCCATCAGGGTTGATCATCCTTGTTTTGGTCTTGAACACCTTCAGATTTCTATTTGCCTCTTCTTCTTCTGCGGCTACCCGAGCCTTGTCATCCTCATATACCCTGTCATAAATGAGTGAAGGGTTTTCTGTGCCTTCCTGGGGCGTGATCCCATATAATCTTTGTACAGAATCACTGAAATAGGTGAATTTCCTGCTTCCATCTTTTTTCATCAAAGCCTGATAGATCATGCCTGAAACCAGGTTGTTATTTATATTCCGAATGAAGGCTTCACTCTCTCGTAATTTTTCTTCGAACCGTTTTCGTTCGGTGATGTCGCGCGTGATGCCTTCTACTGCAATTAGTTTCCCGTTCATGTCATGTACAGGGACGATACGGCTTTCCATCCAGCGTGTTTGCCCATCTTTTCCGATCCATCGCATGAATAGCGGTTCTTTGGGTGTTTGGTTGGTATGCAAATAATCCTTCATGATCCATCCATCATCGGGATGGGCCATGGTGAGCATAAGAGATGGGTCTGCAAGACACTCTTCGGGAGAATAACCGGTAAGGATTTGCACTGCGGGGTTTATATAGCTAAGGCGCTTTTCTGGCTGCAGATCGTATCTGAAAATAATATCTGGTGCATTATCTGAAAGTCGCCGGAACCGTTCTTCACTTTTATGTAAATTTTCCTCTGCCAGCTTGCGTTCGGTAATATCCCGCACAACCGACAACATTTCCCCAGCATGTACTGGAATGACCCGGTCTTCAAAAAACCTTTTTTCTCCTCCTAATTCCAGGTCATATTCAAATATGACCATTTGCTGTTTTTCAATGGTCTGGTGGATCGCTTCCATAACAAGTTTGGCAACATGAGGCGGCAGGATGTCTTCAACTTTTTTGTTTAGAAAATCTGCTGGAGGAAGGTACAGCATCATCTCATTCGGCGCATGGTAGTTCAAGATCACACCATCTTGGTTTGTTTGAAACAGGAGATCGGGTACTGCTTCAACAATAGCGCGATTCTGTTCTTCACTTATCCGGAGTTGTTGTTCCATTTTTCTGCGTTCTGTAATGTCCCGCCCAAATACTGTAGCGCCCACAACTTGTCCAAGTTGGTCATAGATCGGGCTGAAGTGATATTCCATTTCTAGATGTTCAGGGATGAGTTGAGTGCTCAACTCGATGTAGAATTTTTCCCCTCTCAGTGTTCGGTCGTAATACTCCTTCCATTCTTTGATGGAATGGTGGCTGAAATCTGACCCCAGAACACTTTCGCCGGGCTCAAGATCTCTACCAATAACCGCTTTGATATTGCGATGAAAATAAGAATTTCCAACAATAAGCCTGTATTGACTGTCTACTGACCAGATACTTCCATCCGTGTTTTCGATCAATGCCTGCAGGTTATCTTCGGCGATGATGCGTTTATGAAGCTCCTGTTTTGTTTGAGCATGTTTGCTTTCAAGATCTTCGATCATTTGTCCCACAACAGTTGCCGAGACCAGAATTAATAAGGTGACGATCCCCAGGTCGAACATGCTTGGAGTGGAAATTTCCAATGGTGAATACCAGCCAAAAATTTCTCCAACAATAAGCCAGGTAAGGGCGGCGAGAACCAGAAGCGTTGAGATGATCGTCCCATTTCGTCTTATCGTCAACCCTGCAAACAAAATGATGGGCGGATAAACCAAAATGACATAATCCCGAATGCCAAACCCCATGGTTGCAAATAGGGTCGTAAATAAAATATAACTACCGATCAATATCAAGCTGCTGGTAGAGAGTTTCCTCTTATATAAAAAGTAAACCGGGGTGATTTGGAAAAGCACACCGAAGATCAGAAGACCGTATAGGTTTTTGTTCCCCCAGAATATATCCAAAACGATCAGGAGCAGACTTCCTGCCATATAGATGAGGGTGATGATCGAGAGTATTTGTGCAAGGCGTCTCTCATCCTCATCTTTGAAGCTATCATAAAACATCCGTAGTTTCTGAGGCGTAATTATCATCATTATTTTCCTTAGAATTTTTAGGATAACTTCGTGCCATTACGGTGCGGCTATGCAATTGTTTTTTTCTTTATTATAGCAAGAATGGAAGACAGATCGAAAAACCCGTCTTCCATTCACTTGATGTTTTTCATCAAAATTTACAATGCCAGGTCTGAACTCTCCACCCAGGCACTCACCTGATTCCGTCCATTTTGCTTGGATTTATACAAAGCTTTATCTGC
>JBEBCV010000050.1:0-2589 GCA_041157505.1 Chloroflexota bacterium
GCAAGGCTTGATTCAGTTTATACGACCACTCTGGCGGGGTTGAGCCGATGTAATCGCCGTCGGCAGAACCGATATGAATCTGCACTGGGACATTGACCGAGTCCAAATGATAGAACGGAGCAATCTCCTGCATCTTTTCTGGACTTTGAGCTGCCTCTTCATACGCGGCTATCACCTCCGCTGGAAGCGATTCTGGAATCACATCTGCAGAGTTGCAGGTATCCAGCAGTTCACCCGCGGCGATATCGCCAATACAGCCGTAACCCCAGCGCGCGATTAGGTCGGCATCATCGGCGGAGTTAGGCGCGTATAAGACCGCCGCTCTGACAGGCGACACAAGCGTGAGAATCTTGGTCGTTATGCCGCCGCCCATGGAATGCCCCCACATACCAATGCGGGACATATCCGCTTGCGGAATGGAATCAAGCGAGGCGAGCAAGTTCATCACATCTGCGACTAAACCAGTGTGGAAGAAAGAGACTCCAAATTCGGAGCCACCCCAGGTTCGGTAATCAGACGAGATCGTAATGTAACCGCGTTGAGTTAGATATTCTGCCGCGCGCTGCGAACCATCGCCTGAAGTGTAATCACCGCGCGGATAAAAACCATGATTCATAACAATAACCGGGAAGGGTCCCTCCCCCGCTGGGATGTTAAGTACGCCTGTGATGGTCAATCCTTCGGAGGGATATGAAATGAGAAAGGTGCCGAACTGGTCATTGAACGCAATTCGCGCGCCGATCTGAATCTCCCCTCCAGGGAAGTCTCTTTCACGCAGACCAGCAATCGTGTCGGGATACATCAAATACGGCAGAGGTGTTGCCGTGGGCGTGAGGGTCGGCAACAGAGTCGGCGTTTCTGTGGCAGGGATGATGGTCACGACAGGCGGCGGAAGCGTTGATGTTGGTGTGGCAGGCGCAGATGTACAAGCGGTTAAGACTACCAGTAAAAGGGGAACCCATTTTTTCATAGGTATTCCAGAACGATGTCCATCTCACCTTCTGCCATGATCTGCTGAACTCGTTTCAACAGTTCGGCAACAATCCCTTCCTCCAAATATGATTCGCCGCAAGCAGGGCAAACCAGTGCAGGGATCTGGTGAACGGTTGCCCGAAATTCATCGCGTTCGAATTGGATCGAGGTTAGACCATTCGCTGTGTGTGCCTCACGGCAAACCGTGCAGATCATCGGCGGCTCCGTAGGTCTCGTTTCCATTTATCTGGTGAAGGCAGGTACACGGTAATGATGGTGATGTGATGCGGGCTTTCTGAGGTTACCAAATGGAATGGGCGCCTGCCTTGTTGCCCAAACAATAAGCGGCTTGGTTCCACTGTTTCAAAGGAATAATCTTCAATGACATCTGCTGTTTGCAGCGCTTCGCGGACTTTACTGACCGAAACTTCGCGCTCGAACATTCTTTGCACCGCATGGGCACGGAATAGGATTGAATTCATGGCGGTGATTATACATGCCTACCTACCCTCTCCGCCCTTCGGGCACATCCCCCAAATACGACAATGTATATTCCTTAGAGATTGTCTGAAAACAAGCCACTAAGCCTCTTAGGCACAATGTCACAAAGTTTTTATTCTTCGAGTCTTCGAGTCTTGGTGCCTTTGTGGTCAATTAGGGAGTAGGCAGAGAGGGTAAAATAGCAATCGCCATGCCTGCCGAACGCATTACACCCAAACTTCATTTCGACAAACTTGCCCACTTCCTCAACCTTGAAGCAGAAGCGGAGAAACAAGAGTCTTTACGTGAGCGGACTCGGCTCTCCCCTGCCGAAGCAGAGTCATCGGGAAACAGCCTCATCCAACTCGTCATACGCGAAGAAAACTCAGGACTGGGCGGCAGATTCTTGGTCACATTTGGCAAGCGCAACCAGACCCTGCCCCTCCCGTGGACAAGGCTTGGTGCTGGCAGTCCAGTGCTCGTCGCCGAAGAACGAGGCGGTGGCGTATCCAGTGAAGAAAATGCCTGGCGTGGAATCGTCAGCAGTGTGCGCAAAGATTCGATCCAGGTGGCGTTCAACCAACTAATTGAAACCGAAAGCGAGCGACCAACCTTCCGCATTGACCGGGCTAGCGATGAAATATCTCGCGCACGGCAACGGCAGGCGTTGGATACAGCCAGACATGCCACTAGTTCACGCCTTGCCACGTTACGCGATGTATTGCTGGGAATTCAAAAACCGCTTTTTCAAAAAGTGGAAGCTATTCAACCATTCAACAATAAGTTGAACACTTCGCAAATTCAAGCAATCGAGTTTGCCTTGAGTGCCGAAGATGTTGCTATCATTCATGGTCCACCCGGCACAGGCAAGACCACCACACTGGTGGAGTTGATCCGCCAGATCACAAAAAATGGCGGGCGGGTTTTGGCAGTAGCATCGAGCAACCTTGCAGTAGACAATTTGTTGGAGCGACTTATTGACGCAAGAGAAAATGCGATCCGGCTCGGGCATCCGGCGCGTGTCACGCCGGAGTTGCGCGAGCACACGCTCGATCTGTTGGTGGAGCATCACCCCGATGTGAAGATAGCACAAAAGCTCACCCGCGACGCGCACAGTCTGCGCAAGCAAGCTTCGAA
>JBEBCV010000051.1:0-16918 GCA_041157505.1 Chloroflexota bacterium
CAAGTCCGCTTGAAGATGCACCCGCCTTCTCTCAAGCCTTGTGCCCGTTGCGATGATTTTATTGAACAGAACAAAAATATTTGGGAAACGATCGGACCGTATTAAAAATATAAAGGGCAACACCTAGTCGCCCTTACGAAAATCAACTCAGATCAGAAAACATGTCACTGCTATCATTATCATCCAAAGCGCTGGAACTGCCAAATGTGGTCAGGTCGGCAGCAGTGAATGTGGCAGCGGCGATTGGCAAGGCAACGGGCATATCCAATCCTTGCTGGCAGGCAAGGCAAACCCGACCTTCTTGCGTGGCATTCGTATGCTCATCACAATATCCGCGCCCGCATTTGACACAAGTTCCCAATGCAGGGTTTTCACAACGATGCGGAACCAAATAACCAATAACCATTTCACACTTTGCCATCGAGACACCTCATGAAAATTGCTTTGCTTAGCGAAAAGTATACACCAGACATTGGCGGGCTCGCAATCTCAACAGGACGATTGGGGGATTTGTTATCTACGGCTGGACATGATGTGCGCCTCTTCGCCCCGACCGTAAACCTGCCACCCACCATCAAGCAGTCGCAACGCTCAGGCGGAGTCTACATAACGCGCTTTGGCGCGCACAAACGCGTGGACGATACGTTAGTGGATTGGTTCGAGTTGATCGTGGATGAACACAAGCGCGATCCGTTCGATCTAATCCATGCCTACTTTCTTCCAATGGCTGGATTTGTTGGCACATACGTTGGAAAATATTTGAACATTCCCAGCGTCGTCTCCATCCGTGGAAATGACATCGAACGTGCTGCATTCGACCCAGGCAAATTCTCAAATGTGATGTATGCCTTGCAAAATGCGAATGCAGTCACAACCAATGCTAGTGAATTAGCGAAAAAAGCAAAAGCGTTTATTGACCGTGAGATTCATCTTATTCCAAATGGAATTGATACAAGGCATTTCAAGCCTGTGGGAAGAAATGAAGTATTGGCAGAGGCGTTAGGGGTCGAAAGTCAAAGGTCAAAGGTGATTGGTTTTGTGGGTGAATTGCGTGAGAAGAAAGGAGTGGCTACCCTCCTTACTGGCTACACGCAAACCAATAAAAAAACGACCACCACTTTATTGATTGTTGGTGAGATTCGAGAGGGCGAAGATAAAAAACTCTTCGATGAATTTCAATTATCGAATCCCGAAAATCAAATCATCGTCACCGGACATGTCCCCCACAAAGACTTGCCTGCCTATTATTGTTTGATGGATGTATTTATCCACCCATCTCTGCGAGACGGAATGCCAAATGCCGTTTTAGAAGCCATGGCGTGCGGAGTTCCAGTCATTGCCACACCGGTTGGCGGCGTATTGGATGTTTTGGAAGATGGCGTGAACGGACGGACTATTCCAGTAAATGACGCGGAGATGTTGGCAAAGGTCACAGAAGAATTGTTGAACGACCCCGAACAATGTACGCGCCTCAGTAAAAAAGCCAGAGAAAAAATCGAAGCCAAATTTGCTTTACAGAGTGAATTGCAAGCCACCTTAAATATTTACAACAAGCTCATAAAATAATCTGCGCTCGTCAGCGTACTCTATTTTTTCTACATTGCTTCAATAGAGCGTTGCAATTCCTTCACTTGAATTGGTTTGCTGATGTAATCGTTCATCCCTGCGGCAAGGCACATCTCACGGTCGCCTTGCATGGCATTGGCGGTCATTGCCACAATATGCGGCTGACGTGACTCCCCAAACTCTGCCCGAATCGTCCGCGTTGCCTGCAGACCATCCATCTCCGGCATTTGAACATCCATAAAGATCAGGTCATATTGCTGGCGTTTTAACGCTTCGAGAACTTCAAACCCATTTCCAGCAACATCTGCGCGATAGCCCATACGCTCCAACATGCGGAGCGCCAGTTTTTGATTCACGGCGTTATCTTCAGCGAGCAAAATCCGCAATGGTTTGCGAGTGGCAAGGCTGCTATCGAATCGATGCTCGTTCGAGTCTATCGCTTTGATCTTCGCATCGGGTGGCGTCAACGCGCCAATGATGGCGTTATAAAGATTCGACTGTTTGACAGGTTTGGTCAGGAATGCGGCGAAGTTGGTCGTATCCACTGCGTCGCGCCAGGCAAGAGATGTAAGCATAATGAGCGGCATGGTCTTCGCACTGGGTACATCCAACTTACGGATCTCCTGTGAAAGAGCAAGCCCATCCATGCCCGGCATGTGCATATCCAGAACGGCAATATCGAAGGTCACGCCATTCTTGAGTGCGGTCAGCGCTTCTTGCGGACTCGCGAACGTAAACGGCTGCATCTCCCAGCTATCCGATTGCAAGGTAAGGATGCGGCGATTGGTCTCGTTATCATCCACGATCATGATGCGCTTGCCGCGCAGTTGTGTCAGCGTGGAAACTCTTTGGTTTGGCGAGGCAGTTGTCGGCGGGGCAAGAAGCGTGAAGTGAAATGTCGAACCGCGTTGCTCCCGGCTTTCCACCCACATCATCCCGCCCATCAACTCCGCCAATCTTCTGCTGATCGCAAGCCCCAACCCCGTGCCGCCATACTTACGCGACGTAGATGCATCCACTTGCGAAAACGATTGGAAGATATTTTCGGTGCGGTCGGCAGGGATGCCTATGCCCGTATCGCGAACCGCAAAATGGAGGATGGGCACCGCCTCATTCTCAAGCCGCTGTCTGCTCACTTCGACCACGATCTCTCCCACGTCCGTGAACTTGACCGCGTTGCTCAGCAAATTGACCAGAATCTGGCGCAGACGTGTGACATCGCCGAGAATGGTATGCGGCACATCCGGTTGGATGAGCACGCCCATCTCCAAACCTTTATCGCTGGCTGACAAGGCGAGCAACTCCACGGCGCTTTCCACGCAATCACGCAAATTGAAGGGCTGGCTTTCAAGCTCCATCTTTTCGGCTTCGATCTTGGAGAAATCGAGAATATCGTTGATGATGGCAAGCAAGGCATCACCGCTGGCACGAATTGTTTCTGCAAATTCATGTTGTTCTGGTGTGAGTTGAGTATCCAACAACAAACCGGTCATGCCGATGATGCCATTCATTGGCGTGCGGATCTCATGACTCATGCTGGCAAGGAATGTGGACTTGGCACGATTGGCAGCTTCTGCGACAAGACGCGCTTCTTGCACTTCACGTGTGCGGGCATCAACACGGCGCTCTAGGGTTTCGTAAAGTTGAGCCGCATCGACAGCACTGGCGATCTGTGTGCCAATGCTAAAGAGCAGGTCGTAAATACTTTCTGAGATAGGACGATTCGTGAGCGCATTGTCTACAGTGAGGATGCCGATCCGCTTGCCTTTGGTTTGCAAGGGGATGACCAATAAAGACTTTGAACCGACGATCTGAAAATTTCTCCGCGCGCGTTCGCTTAAGACCGAGTCTGTTTCACGAAGGAGGCTCACTTTGCCTTCGCGCATGATCTGCGGGAAAAGCGACCCAACCGACGGATCGAGCGAGAGGATCATTTCTTTGAGAGCAGCGATCATTTGCGGTTCGAAGTTGATCGAGTGGGCATACTTCAACAGTTGAGCTGATTCATCGACAAGCATGATCATGCTGCGGTCCATATGCAGATGCGTGATGACCGAGCGCAGACTTTTTTCAAGGATCTCGGAAATATCAAAAGTGGCACTCAGGGCAATGCTGACTTCATAAAGGGTCACCACTTCGGAAATCTTTTGCTGCAAAGCAACATTGGATAATTGCAACTGTGCGTTGGATTGTTGCAGCGCATCATACTGCTCTTCCGATTTATCGCGCTGTTCCAAGAGCAAAGCTTCCTGCCTATCGCGTTCGCTCTCAAGTGCGCGGATGCGCATCCACATGGCGGCAAGGATGATCGGCGCAATGATCAAAAGAATATCTGAAGCCACCACCCAAAGCGGAAAGTCATATAACAGATAGGCGAAAATACCCACGCCTACCAAAATTCCCAATAAAGCGCTCAAGATGCGTTTGTACAGCAGCGGGATCGGGAATTGCATCGAGAGCAGTCCATCCAACAACGGACGCGACGGGTTCTCCCATGTAAATTCCCATTCGCAACAATCATGTCCATCAAGAGCACATTGGATCTCACGCACACGCGCCGGAGGAAGTTTGGAATGGTCTAAAGGTGCATTGGCATATGCGCCTTGATACACACGGCAAATAGTGTAGATCTCACGACGATGAAGATGCGCAGGAAGGTGTTTTAAGTGTCCCTCCGGATACCATTGGATCACAGCCCGATTTTCAGAAACGCTTGACACGCGAATATCATCATCCACCACTTTTGCGGTGAGACGAGGAATCAGGTTATAGACCTGTTTCAAAGACAGCGGGCGGATCAACATCAGGATCGCAGCAGGCACACTTTTGAAACCACGGAAAAAGAAAAAGTGCGGTTCATCTGAGATCTCTTGCGAAAACGTGTTGAGATAAAGATTGAACTCGTGAGAATAGGATTGATTCGGATTGAAAAGCTGTTCCAATGTCACTGCATAACGAGGGTCTGGAATGGCATCGTTCAAACGAGCCACTAAAACGTCCAAAGCGTTTTCCCGCGCCTTTTCGATCATGATTCCGCGTTCTTTTTGAGAAAGCGTTGCCGGGAATGTAGCACCAATACGCCTGCTCACCGACTCTTGGAATTGATCCAACGCGGCAACGACCAAAGTTCCCTTGATGGTATCGATCGGATTACCATCTTCATCTGAACCGTATGGACGTCCCACCATATAACGCGGGAGTTCTCCAAGATCCTCCACTGAACGCAGACGCGGCAACTCCGCTTCCGGGATAGCATAGGGATAATCCACTGCACTAACGGTCACAGAACTTGAAGAACGTTTGAAAAATCGTTTCTTTTTCGGAGAAGCATCCCAAGTCAGACGCCATTCGCAGCAATCATCTCCGTGTAGTTGACATTTGATCTCTTCCACGTGCGCGAAAGGAAGTCCGGAATGCAATTGTGGGATGACCGCAAACACTCCCTGATATGCTCGACAAGACATGCGAATGTAACGTCGCTGTGCTTCCAGCGGAACTTTCTCGGCCTGTGCCTTGCCATACCATTGGATCTGAACAAAGTCCTTGCCATGTGCGCTGACCCGAATATCAGCGTCCGATTGTTTGGAACTGAAACGCGGCAAAATGCTGTACGCATACGAAAGCCGAAGCGGACGAATGAGCGAAAGCATGGAAAGCGGTACGCTCATGGCTCCCCGCCGAAAGAAAAAGTATGGGTCACCAGAAATTTCCGCCGCATATTCGTTGGTGAACAGACTAAACTCGTATGAGTAATAGCGCGATTTATCAAAGATGCTTTCAGCTGTGAGATAAAAACGCTCATCTGGCACGGCTTGATTCAAGCGCTCCACCAATTGAGCAACAGCATCTCGTTGTGCCTTCTCGATAATATGCGTTCTTTCTTCAGGCGAAACGCTGGAAGGCAAAGAACGAGTCGCAGTCCACGCCGCAGAGACTTTCAATTGTTCCACTGCGCCCAAAATACTTGAACTGCGCGATTGTTTGACCAACTCCCCTTTTTCGTCCAAACCAAAAGGAATGTTTGCCATCTTTTCGGGCAATGGAGATAGATCACGTTCGGCTTCGTAGTCGATATCCAACAGCGAAGCCACATCATATTGGTCAGAATCAGGCTGCGGCTCAGATGTGAAGCGCGTGGTGGGCACATCCTGTTTCTGGTTCAAAAATCCCAGCCAGCCTTGCGGCGCTTCCTGCCATTTAAATTCCCATTCACAACATTCATCACCACGCTGCAAACATTTGATTTCGTAAACTTCTGCGCGTGGAAGTCCGCGGAGAACAGCCGGAATTTCACCGAGCACGCTTTGAATGTATTCGCAACTGTATTTCAAAAACATTGGGTGCAGTTCTTGCGGCAAAAATTCAAGGTCTTTATCTGCCCACCATTGAATGACCGCTGACCCTGGCTTTACCCTCAGTACCCGAAAATCAACATCGGCGATCTTGGCGCTTAGACGCGGCAAAAAGTTATAGACCTGGGTCAAACGTAATGGACGCACAAAGAATGCGATCGCATCGGGAATGCCGCGCCTGCCGCGACCATAATGAAATTCGACATCGCCAGAAAGTTTCTCGCACACCACACTGAGATACACATCGAATTCGACCGAATAACTATTGCCTTCACTCATCAAATAATCAAGCGTGACATGATACGCAGGATCTTCAATGGCAGCATTCAACGCAGCAAGCATTGCCGCAATTGCCTGATTCTTTGCGCGTTCCACATGCGCTGTGCGAGAGGCATTGCGTGCCTCTTCAAGCACACGAGACTCCACGCGCTCCAGCATATATTGAATGGTCGAACGGATGACCGAACCTTTTGTGCGATTAAGATGCCTGCCGGCTTTATCCACCCCGTAAGGTTGCCCTCTCATGTGAGCAGGTAGACCAAACTCCTGCAACAGCGATACTCCATCCGGCGACATACTCATAAATTTAAAATTTCCTTCAAGATTTAAATTACATAATATTTTTGAGCGATTTGGATTTTTACAATGGTATCATTATTTCGTTAAATCAATCCAAATTTTTTCATGATTGAACCTCGCCTCTTGTTCCACCGTTGCTTGTTCGCCAGTTTCGAACAGAACCCACGCTGGAGTTTGGGTGTATCTTTCCAAAAAGAAGCGATTAACCCAAACACCTTGGAGCAGCCTGTGACCTACAGAACCGAACATGACCTTTTAGGAGACCATCAAGTTCCCAATGATGTGTACTACGGTGTCCACACCGTTCGCGCATTGGAGAACTTTCCCATTAGCAATATTCCCATCAGCACATACCCGAGTCTGGTCAATGCATTGGCTTGTGTAAAACAAGCCTGCGCCCAAGCGAACCTGGAATTGGATTTGTTGGATGCCCAAATCGCCAATGCCATCATCAAAGCTTGCGAAGAGATCCGCGCCGGTAGCCTGCGAGACCAATTCGTCGTGGATGTCATCCAAGGCGGTGCAGGGACATCCACAAACATGAACGCCAACGAAGTCATCGCCAACCGCGCCCTGGAGATCCTCGGGCATGGACGGGGCGAATACAAATTTCTACACCCGCTGGAACATGTCAACTTGAGCCAGAGCACCAACGATGTGTACCCAACGGCTGTAAAAGTAGCATTACGATTCTTGATCACCGACCTTATTGCCGGCATGGAAGTGCTGCGCCTCGCTTTTGCTGCCAAAGCCGAAGAATTCAAAGACATCTTAAAAATGGGACGTACCCAATTACAGGATGCGGTTCCCATGACACTCGGGCAGGAATTCAGCACCTATGCTGTGATGCTTGAAGAAGACCAACAGCGTCTGCGTGAAGGGGCATTGCTTATTCAAGAGATGAACCTCGGTGCGACAGCGATTGGCACCGGCATCAACGCCCACCCCGAATACGCTGCACTAGCTCGCAAACACTTGAGCGAGATCACCGGCATTGAGTACATCACCGCTGGAAACCTCGTTGAAGCAACACAGGATGTCGGCTCATTTGTACAACTCTCAGGTGTGCTTAAGCGTGTGGCAGTAAAACTCTCTAAGATATGTAACGATCTGCGCTTGCTTTCATCTGGACCACGTACCGGGCTTGGCGAGATCAATTTACCAGCTGTGCAAGCTGGTTCGAGCATCATGCCGGGCAAGGTCAACCCGGTCATCCCCGAAGTAGTGAACCAGATCGCATTTATGGTCATAGGCAATGATGTCACCGTCTCCTTCGCCGCCGATGGTGGACAGTTGCAACTCAACGCCTTTGAGCCGATCATCGCGCACAGTTTGTTCGATAGCCTCATTTATTTGCGCAATGGATGCATCACATTGGCAGAACGCTGCGTGAACGGTATCACCGCCAACCATGACCGGCTTGAAGAGCACATGAACCGTTCGGTCGGAATCGTCACAGCGTTGAATCCATTCATCGGGTACGAGAATGCAAGCTCAGTTGCGAAAGAGGCGTACTCATCCAATAAAAGCGTGACGGAGATCGTACTGGAGCGTGGTCTGCTCACAAAGTCAGAACTCGAAGAAATCCTCAAACCCGAAGTGTTGACCAAGCCGCGTTGGATCAAGAAAGAATCTGGACAAAAGTAAGTATGAACCTCCTCATTCGGTCTGAACAGGCAAGTGATATCGAAGCTATCACGCAGGTGACATATGATGCCTTCCTCGGCAAGTTCAGCGACCATCCCACTGAGCATCTCATTGTTAACGCACTACGAGAAGCTGACATGCTCACCCTCTCGCTCGTCGCTGAAATAGACGGGAATGTTGTGGGGCATGTAGCGTTTTCGCCAGTGACCATCAATGAAACATTCATGGATTGGTATGGTTTGGGTCCGATCTCGGTTGCGCCTGCGTTCCAGAAACAAGGCATTGGCTCAAAGATGATCGTGGATGGGTTGGCAAAACTGCGTGACCTCGGCGCAAAGGGATGCGTGCTCGAAGGCAGTCCGGCATATTACTCGCGCTTCGGTTTCAAGCCAAAAGCTGGTCTCACCTACCATGCCGCACCTGCCCATGAATTTTTTATGGCGCTTCCGTTTTACGACGATATACCAACCGGGCAAGTGGAATTTCACAAAGCATTTTATGTAAGTGCATGAAGATAGACCATACACGATAGACGATCGACCATGGTCTCCAAAGGAGAGAGAGATGACTACTGTTTTTGATTCGACCCATAGTGTAAAGAACGAACTCAATAAGCAAAGCTACATTGCTTCAGATGAGATCGCAACCATCGTCTTCCTCGCCCAGAAGTTGGGCAAGCCATTGCTGGCAGAAGGTCCGGCAGGTGTGGGCAAGACCGAGTTGGCAAAAGCCATCGCCTCCGCGACTGGACGCCAGTTGATCCGCTTGCAGTGTTATGAAGGCTTGGATGAATCAAAGGCGTTGTATGAGTGGGAATATTCCAAGCAGTTACTTTACACACAGTTACTACGCGACAAATTGAACGACACATTGGGCAAAGCCGAATCGCTGAGCGAAGCCGCCGATAAACTTGCCAAAGAAGAAGATGTCTTTTTCTCGACGCGCTTTCTGCTGCAACGTCCGTTGCTAAAGGCGATCTTAAGTGATTCGCCTACTGTTCTATTGATCGATGAAATCGACCGAGCCGATGCTGAATTTGAAGCCTTTCTGCTCGAAATCTTGAGCGACTTCCAAGTCTCTGTGCCAGAGTTGGGCACGCTTGCCGCGAAGCATAAACCATTCGTTGTTCTCACCTCAAACAACACCCGCGAACTATCCGAAGCGTTGAAACGCCGCTGTTTGTATCTGTTCGTGGATTATCCCAACTTGCAGGAAGAGTTGGCGGTCGTTCATCTCAAAGTGCCCAACCTCAACCCCAAACTCGCGCAACAAGCCGTGGAATTCGTGCAACGCCTACGCAAAGCGGACATGCGCAAATCCCCCTCCATCAGTGAGACACTCGATTGGGCGAATGCGCTCGTAGCGTTGAATGCAACAAATTTAGACAAAGATGTTCTGGAAGATACACTCTCGGTTTTGTTGAAGCATGAAGCAGATCTGCAAAAAGCAAAACGGCAGTTGATGAGTCCGCCGCAAAACCCGAAGCAACGTCCGCCTGCGGATGATTTTGGTCGATTTTCCGGCAATTAAAGAAGATCATAAAATAATTTAGAGGTAGAGATGAGCGAGCAGAAACCATTTAACCGTCCGACCACTGTGGCAGAGATGCTGGAACGCATGGAAAATTTTTCCACTGATGAAGGCTGGCAAAAAGGCTTGGATTACAAGCCCAATCCAAGTGAAGTGTTCATTGTCACTCCGCCCAAATGCGGCACGACCTGGATGCAGCAGATCGTACATGGCTTGCGCACGCGCGGTTCGATGGATTTTGACGAAATCACCCAAGTGATTCCATGGATCAACATGGCGCACGATTGCGGTATTGATATCAATGCGCCGCAAGTTGCAAGTCCACGGGCATTCAAGACCCATAGCACGCTCAAGGAATCTCCGAAGGGCGGCAAATATATCGTCATCTTGCGAAACCCGCACGATGCCTTGATCTCTCACTATTATTTCTTTGAAGGTTTTTTCTTCGAAAAGGGTTCGATTGACTTGGAAACCTTTGCACGGGAATATTACATTCCGAGGCAAATGATCTTCAAGCACATCCTCGCGCTGTGGGGCAGGCATAAAGATGAAAATGTGCTGGCGCTATGTTATGAAAATATGAAAGCCGACTTGCCCAAAACTGTGGAACGAGTGGCTGAATTTACCGGTATTCCACTTGACGATGAATTGAAAGAGATTGTCATCCGCCAGTCCGATATCAAGTTCATGCAGGCACATGAAGATCAATTCGAAGACCATATTATTCGCACCAAACGTGGTCCTGCCATGCGGCTGCCTGCGGGTGGTCAGCTCTCCAAAGTGCGAGACGGACAGGCAGGCAGCGGCAAATTGACCCTGCCTGAACACATCAAACAAGAATTGGATACCATCTGGAAAGACCAGATCACACCCGCAACGGGATTGAATTCGTACGAAGATCTCCGTAAAGAATTAATGCTGATGTAGGGCGAGGTCCCCTCGCCCTGTTGCCGATATGAAATAAAGGCGGGGAAACCCCGCCCCTACAGGATAAAACAATATGGAAGCTCGCATTCTTCAATTGATCTCTGCCTTGCGCGCCAGCGGGGTGCGCGTGTCGCTTGCGGAGTCTGCTGAGGCGTTCTCTGCAGTAGACCTAATGGGGATTCAAGACCGCGAGTCATTTCGACTGTCTCTGCGTGCCACGCTCGTCAAGGATGTGAAGGATCTACCCACTTTTGACAAGCTCTTCCCACTCTTCTTCGGTTCAGGGACTCCGCCGGAGATGGGCGGCAATCCATCAGACGACCTGACGCCGGAAGAGATCCAGATGCTGGCAGAGGCGTTGAAGAATTTTGCAGAGAATCTCCGTCAGCGTATGGAAAGACTGATGAATGGTGAACCCCTTTCAAAGTCCGAGTTGGAGGCGTTGGGGCAATTAGTCGGCTTGAATCAGGCAGACAATCTCAATTATCAAAATTGGATGACCCAGCGCATGATGCGTGCCATGGCATTCCCTGAAGTGCAAAAGGCAATGAAGGAGTTAATGGAACAACTCCAACAGATGGGCATGAACCGCGAACGCATGGAACAGATCCGCGAGATGATCCAGCAGAACATGCAAGGCATGCAGCAACAGATACAGCAGTTTGCAGGCGAGCGGATTGCCGAAAATTTGAGCGAACGTCCGCGCGGGGAAAATATTGAAAACCTGATGAACCGCCCATTTCAGGCTTTGTCCGATGCGGATAAAAAGATATTGCAGCGAGAAGTGAAACGTCTCGCCGCCGCACTGCGGACAAGAATTGCTCTCCGCCAAAAGAGAATGAAGACCGGGCAAATGGACCCGAAGGCGACCATCCGCGCCAACTTGAAATATCACGGTGTGCCGATGGAGATCAAGCACCGCGACAAGATTCGCAAGCCCAAGATCGTTGTGATCTGCGATGTCAGCACGTCGATGCGTTTTTGCTCAGAATTGATGTTGAGCTTTTTATTTGCCTTGCAAGGACAAGTGCGCAAAACACATGCTTTTGCCTTCATTGACCATCTTGAGTCCATCTCAGAAGATTTCACTGGAAGTAATGCAGACGAAGCGATCCAATCCGTGCTGTGGCGCATGCCAAGCGGACATTACAACACCGACCTTGGCTGGTCGCTTAATGATTTTCAAAAAGAATACATGGACACACTCAACAGCGGTACGACCTTGTTGATCGTCGGCGATGGGCGCAATAATTACAACGATCCGCGCATCGACGTCTTTTCCGCGATGACCCGCCGCGCTACCCGTACCATCTGGCTCAACCCCGAACCAGACTACATGTGGAATGGTGACAGCGACATGAAAAAATACGCGCCCCTGTGCGATAATATACTGAAAGTCAGCAATCTTCGCGAGCTGGCAAATGCAGTGGATGAGTTACTAGCTGGATAGAGCTAATATCGAATGGCTGGGGCTCAACCAAATTCAGGAGTTCCATGAAAAATTATTCAAACCTTTTGGGAACCATCCTCCTCCTTGGTTCCCTGATGGCATGTGGCGCACCCACACCTGCGCCTACCCCGATCCCCACCGTCACCCCAACTGTGGAAATTGTTCAAGATAATTCCCTGCATTTAGGGAACTGGCACGATTTGTTCTATCACGAAGAACTTGAAAAGATCATTCTAGTTAATGGCGGACCGGAGAGCGGTAAACCAGGAACGGATCCCATTGAACTTTGGTCCTGGGATGGGCGACAATGGTCATTATTGAGCGCTGATACCGAAGGTCCACATTGGCGCAATTTTGCAAGCATCGCCTATGACTTTACTCGTGATGTCCTCGTCCTATACGGTGGGCTGACCCAGGAACGCAATTACACCGATACATGGGAATGGGACGGCGAAGGTTGGACGCAGTTCCCAGTGGAAGGCCCGGGTGGACGTGAAGCGGCAGGTATGACTTTTGATGCAAGCCGCAATAAAACTGTTTTGTTCGGTGGCGCTCAGTCAGGTCACACCATGAACGATATTTGGGAATGGGACGGCATTCAGTGGACACAGATCGGAACTGAAGAAGGACCTGATGCCCGCTACCCTGCTGGGTTTGTCTATGATGCTGCCCATCAAAATATTCTGCTCTTTGGCGGTCACACCATCAATGATGACAAAATGACAGCCTTCTCAGATACTTGGATTTGGAATGGTCTCACCTGGGAAGAGATCGAAACACAGGGTCCTTCAGCACGAGACGGAGCTCGCGCAATTTTCAACCCTACTCTGAACAATGTATTTCTTTTCGGGGGTGCTGAATTCACCAACAAGGTGAAGAACCAGAATGATACCTGGCTATGGGATGGAGCTGGATGGCAAAAATTAAGTGTGGAAGGTCCTGGCGCAAGAGTACATCCCACAATGGCGTTTGACCCTAAACGTGCTGTGATCGTGATGACAGGCGGCTCCAATGAACCTGGCTCCATTCTCAAAGACACATGGGAATGGGATGGCGAAAATTGGATGTGTAAAAGTAATTGCGAATAAAAGAGCGCGGATGTAACATCCGCGCTCTTTTTATATTCAACCGTAATTACTGCATAAATAAATCTGCAACAGAAAAGGCTATTCCTTCTGCGCCTTCTTCTGAATAATCCAAATTCAGCAAGACCACCACAGACAGATCCTGGTCAGGGATATGAAGATAGTAGGACTCAAAACCCAACCATGCACCGGAATGACCAATGTATGAATAGCCTGAGTATTCGCTCAACTCCACGCCAAATCCATAATCGATCGCTTCTCCATTGTTCAAGGTTCCTGAAGTGAACGCCTCTTCGAGGGTTTCTGCACTAACCAATTCAAAATTACGCAATGCTTGATCGTACAGATACATATCCCCAAGGGTGGAATAAATGCTGCCTGAGCCTGTCAGCCCATCTAAAATATCCGGCTCATACGCCCAAGGCTGCCCGCCATCAGAATAATAACTTTGAGCAACATTATCATCCGTCAATCGTTGGGCATTGGGCAAAGAAAATGTATGTGTCATACCCAACGGCACAAAAATATTTTCGTCCATGAACACGGCATATTTCTGTCCTGAAACTCGCTCGATCAACGAACCCAGGATCTCATATCCAGTATTGCTGTAACTATAAACTTCTCCCGGTTCTGTAAGCATGCCACCTTGCTCATTTAGGACACTTAACAAGTCTTCATTTGTTGGAGCTTCAGAAGAGTCTATCAAAGCATTATATATAGCATCGCTATCGTCATAGCCCATCACACCCGACGTATGATACAAGAGACGGCGAATAGTAACACCACCATCCATCCATGCCAATTCTGGAATGTATTTCCCGATGGGGTCATCATAATTCACCAGTCCTTGCTCAGCGAGGATCATCACACCCAACGCGGTGAATTGTTTTCCTACCGACCCTAAATGAAAAATCGTGTCAATTGTG
This sequence comes from Chloroflexota bacterium, assembly GCA_041157505.1. GTDB lineage: Bacteria > Chloroflexota > Anaerolineae > Anaerolineales > Villigracilaceae > Villigracilis. The sequence continues at coordinate 14,063 of JBEBCV010000051.1, forward strand.
ATCGGAGTCTCACTCTCAACATCTGCAAGCCCATAACCTTTTTGAAATTTCACCTCTCCATTTTGGATGACCATCACCGCCCCGCCCGGACTTTTCGTGTATTTTGCCATCAAGGCATCAATTTCGGTGGACATCTCGCCTCCATCGCCAGACTGGGTTGGTTTTTCCTCCACAAGCAAAGGCTCTTCTGTAGCCGTATCGTCTCCACCGGCTAAAGCACCGCATGCGAGCAAAAGAAATGCGGTTATTACCACAAATAAAGCTTTCATCTTCATTTTGTTTCCTCATTGTTGGAATTGAAGGTCAGATTATAACGGGAATGCCTACATTGAAATTTCCTTGCTGCCTGTCAATTGGGTATATTGCAAAGGGTATAATGCTTACAAATAACGATGGATCACTAACAGGACACGAAAATGGCAAAGATTTTGATCGTGGACGATGATGACAAAGTAACCACCCTTCTTGGGCGCTATCTCTCCTCATTAGGGTTTCAGGTAACGGCGCTCAACCAAAGTTCCAAGGCAATATCCACAGCAGAACAACTCCGCCCAGACCTTTTCATTCTCGACATAATGATGCCACCGCCAGATGGGTTTACCCTCACCAGCATGCTGCGGGATGATGTAAAATTTGCACGCACACCGATCCTTATCATCACTGCACTGGACAATAGTAATAGCAGGGCTACCACACTAGGTGCCAACGGGTACCTGGCAAAACCATTCAATCTTGATGAACTTGCAGCCAAGATCACCGAGTTGATCGGCAGTCTGGATTAATCTCTACCCCTGGAGGAAGGCATGGCAAAAATATTGATAATCGATGATGATACCGAAACAATAAAACTGCTTGAATCGATCGTCCAACTGGATGGACATGAGACCAGATCTATCAGTGAAAGTAAACAAGCTTTTATGATCGTGGAAACCTTTATGCCAAATCTGGTCCTCCTGGATATCATGATGCCTGAAATAAACGGGATCGCTGTTTGTAAACTAATAAAATCAAACCCCAAAACCAATCACATTAAAGTAATGATGGTATCTGCACTAAGCGATGAAGGCACCAAGCGAGATACTCTCCATGCCGGAGCCGACCAATTCGTGACCAAGCCGATCCTGCCAAGGTTGCTAACCCAGCAGATCAATGACCTTTTGGCATAATCATTTTCGTACATCTGCCATATAATTAGACGACATTTCGACCTTCATTACAAAAATTCATTCCTCTTATTCAAGGTAGAACCGCATGACAAAAATTATGATGGTGGACGACGATAAATTGGTGACCGAACTTTTGCAAAAGCTACTTCGAGCAGATGGCTTCGATACCATTGCGATCAACGACAGCACAAAAGCCGTAGAATTCGCAAAATCAGAAATGCCAGACCTGTTTTTGCTCGACTTGATGATGCCCCAGCCAGATGGATTTCGCCTTTGCAGAATGTTGCGAGAAGAACCTCTTTTCATGCGCACCCCCATCATCATTGTCACAGCGTTGGATGACAGTGACAGCCGTGCCGTTGCATTTGGCGCTGGCGCAACCGACTACCTCACCAAACCATTCCACCCCGGTGAGTTGAAAGATAAAATTTTGGAAGCACTCGAGAACTAGAAAAGAAATAAATAAAAAACACGCCTCCAAGGAGGCGTGTTTTTTTATTTTCGGTCGAACAATTTATTTCAAAGTGCGAATGAAAGCAACAGCTTGCCAGATCTGCTCATCGGTAAGAACACCCTTCCAAGCGACCATGGCGGTGCCTTCTTTACCGGTGTTAATGCGCCAGTAGAGATAGTCATCACCGACCTGGGCAGCCAATTCAGGCAGGTTCTTCGGAGCAGGATCGAGAGCTGCACCAGCAGGACCATCACCATGTCCCTGAGGACCATGGCAGGATTCACAGTTGGTCTTGAAAACTTCCGCCCCAGCGGTAGCAGCATCTGCACCAAGCGGGCTGGTAGCCCCAGCGTAGTCAGCAGGAACAGTCGCAATCGCGGTTGCATCTGCACCACCGCCGCACGCAGCGAGCACAATGGCGCTTAACGCCAAAACCAACACACCAAAAAAGACTTTCTTCATCGTATACCTCCAGTTGATTATTGTCGGCTGATATTATAGTGATTTTGTGAAAAAAAGCACTGTGACATTAGTTACATTAATCACGTGACATCTATTGATGACTCTCCACAATACACTATTTATTTTTCCGACCACCCTTCAACTGCTTTTGCAATTTCGCCAAAGACTCCCAATCTTCCTTTGCCGCCAATTTAGCTTGCTCGATCCATCCTTCCGGGCTCATCATCTGCATTCCCGCCTTATCAAGCACCTTTTGAATATCCGCCGCTTTTGCACGAGCCAGGTCATCAAAAGTTTCTATACCTGCACGAGCAAGGACTTTAACCACTTTTGGACCCACACCTTCGATCTTAGCCAAGTCATCTGCTGCTTTCTTTTTCTCAGGAACTGGCTTCGCCTCAACCTCGACCTGAACCTGCTGCGGTTTTCTCAGGCTTGATACCCAACCGGCTACGATCGCAAGTGCGAAGAAGCCCAATAAAATCATCAATAGCCAAAGGAGTTCAGTGTTCGGACCCTCCCCGCCTTCGGATAACAAATGCAGTGCAAACATATCTTCCTCCAAATAGTTTATTTGACCATTCGCACTTATACGTGAAAATATGGAGCATGTCAATTCTTGGGGGTAAAATTGCCCAATTCTGCCTTGGAGAAACTCAATGAAATTAAAACGCTGGCAAATCATCCTTGTAATAAGCACCGTTTTACTGCTTGCCTTCCGCCTTACCTCCAACCCTGCTCCTGATCATCCCTATTACGCTGAAAACCTGAATT
>JBEBCV010000052.1:0-3336 GCA_041157505.1 Chloroflexota bacterium
GTTTCTTCTCTACTGGATAATGCTTCATTCCTCTTTTGCCGCTCATAAAAAAGTACCTCCTGTTCTATTTTCTCACAGGGGGTACTTTCTTTTCGTGTCTTGCTTTACGGGTTCAGTTCAAAGTATCCACGGTCTTTTTTATTGTTAATCGTCCAATTATCCAACCGAGCGGAGCAACACGCCATTCTGGGACGGGTCTTGCAGCAGGATGCCATCTTCGGTCTTGTTATACGGGATGCCTGCATTTTCCACACGGGCGGTCACTTCGGCGAGCACGGCAGGATTCGGGTAGTCTACGGTCATGAAGCGCAATCCCACCGCATCGGGCGGAGGAGGAGGCGCACCGCGTCCGTTCCAGGTGTTGAGACCGATGTGATGGTGGTATCCACCAGCAGAGACGAATGCCATGCCGATCCCTTTGGAGATGCCCATGACATCGAAGCCAAGCACGCCATGATAAAAATCGACAGCTTCGGGGATGTCGCGCACATGCAAGTGGACATGTCCCATACGGGTTTCGGCAGGGACTGGGGTATCGAGTCGTTCATCTTCGTTGAGATGTTTGAACAATGCATCGACATCCAGCGCTTCGCGTCCATCGCTCCAGCGTCCATCTGCCCAGCGGGCTTCGTAGTTGCCATCTTTGATCGTCCACGAACCATCTTCGGGGGATTCACAATAAAGTTCAATGCCGTTACCTTCAGGATCGCTGAGGTAGGTGGTCTTGGTCATCACATGGTCGGTGGGTGAGTTGGGGACTTTCAACGCAAACAAACGCGCCATGGCAACGGCAAGTTCACGGCGGTTGGGGAAGAGGATGGCAAAGTGATATAAACCTGTGCCGCCGCGATATCGTTTGAGGTTCGGTTCTTCGGTGAGTTGGAGCAAGTCTGCACCGCCTGACCCGAGACCGGCTTTGTTTCCTTCGCGCCAGTGTAGCTTCAGCCCAATGGCTTTTTCATAGAACAGGATCTGATTCTCCAGGTTGGCAACGGTCAGGGCGACATGTCCCATTTTGGTAGCGGGGTGAACCGAGTATTCCTGTGCTGTGTTTGGTTGCGTCATCATTCTTTACCTCTAACTTTCGGAGAGCTATATCTCCAGATATGGCTCTCCATTGTACATGATTTGGAATTATCCGAGGATCTTGAGTGCGCTGCCCCAGTTCGTACCGAGGGAGCCCTGCAACGTGATGTGGAGCAACTGCATGCCTTCGATCTGGCGGGCGCGGTGCAAAGGACCGGCATCAATGGCGCGCATGCCGCCATCGGTGACGAGCTGAGTGACCTTGGCTTTGGCATCGGCATCATCACCGGCGATGAAGACATCGAGTTTCTGTCCGGCAACTTCACCAGCTACGAGTGTGCCAGCATATGTGGTGTTGAACGCCTTGACAACCTTCGCGCCAGCAACGAGCGCCTTGGCGAGATCTTCTGCAGAGGAAGAATCAGCCGCGGTGGCGAGTCCATCGTAGGTGGAGTTGAGCGGGTTGGCGATATCCACAACGACTTTGCCTGCGAGTTTGCTGCCCAGCTGCTTGGCAATTTCAATGTTGGTGCCGTACCAAACGGCGAGCACAACCACATCACCAAGAGGGGCATCGAGCGTGGCAGATTCGGCTTTCAGGTCTGCGGCGGCTTTTTGAGCGGTTTCGGGGTTGGCGTCTACAAAGGTCACCTTGTGTCCGCCTGCAATGAAGCGGGTTCCGATCCCGCGTCCCATATTTCCAGCACCAATGATTGTTACGTTCATGTTTTATAGCTCCTTAATTTCCTGAGTCTGTTTATTTGAATTACATAGCCAGGCTGAAAGCCCAAGGCTGGGGAATGCCAAGCAAAATTAATGTATAGCCAAGCATCGACATGTTCTTGGTGAACATGATCATGTCGGTCATTTTCGCCATCGGGTCTTCGATCGTCCAGAAGTTATGCATCATGAAGGTGACAGGTACGAGGAAGATGACCAATGCTGCCACTGCAACGATGGGGTAGAAACCGGTGATGATGCTCAATGCAGCCAGGATTAACAGTACACCCGTACCCGGCACAGCGATCTCAGCCATTGGGACATTCTTCATCTTCGCATACGGCACCATGGATTTGACCTGAGTGAAATGATTTACTGCGCCCATGAGCCAGTACAAACCAACAATAATGCGACCAACCAGAAAAGCGATTTCCATATTGATATTCTCCTATGAGTTGACTTTTTTCCACGTGAGTGGTATCTTTCAGTACATCCGTTGTTTATCCAACAGATGTTGTCTAATTTACCAATCCCCATTTTGAAAGTCAACCAACAAAGATTTTCAAATGTTGAGTAAGCAACAAAGGAGCAAAAATGTTGCCTAACCCGAAAGAACTGGAAGAAAAACTGGACCCGCGCGTCAAACGGACCCGCAACCTGATCCTGACCTCTTTTGAATCTCTGCTCGCTGAAAAGGGATTCGAATCCATTTCCGTGCAGGATGTGACCGACAAAGCACTGGTCAATCGCGCCACGTTCTATGCCCACTTCCCCGATAAATACGCATTGCTCGATTACTCCATCCAAAAAATGTTCATGGCAGAGATCGAGAAACGAACGTTGAATGTTTGCAGTTATAGCGAAGATAATCTTCGGAATCTGATCCTTGCCGTGGTTGAATTTCTTTCGCACGTCCATACCGGTTGTGCACAATCGCATCAGCAGTTCGAATCGCTGATCGAAGGAACGATCAAGAGACAGATATTCGATCTGCTTTCATATTGGCTGCGAAAATCAAAAGTTCCCACCGAGATTCCAGCTACTGTCGCCACCTGGGCGATCTATGGGTTGGCGTCACACTACAGCCACATGAAAAAACGCCCCGCCCTCGAAAAATTCGTGGACGAAGCGTTCCCGTTGGTGGCAGTCAATTTAGAACAGTTTGCGTGATTTTGTAGGGGCGCGGTTTCCGCGCCCTATTTTATATGATGACATTGGGCGGGTTTCAGACCCGCCCCTACGTTTTATCCCAATGATCGTTTGAAATTCACGAACGCATCTTCCTCAGAGGGGTCAGATCCGTATGCCATGGCGAGGTAATATGCCATGTAATCTCCAAAGATGATCAACGTCCATAAATGTGCAATGACCGAATCTCCGCGTGCCTCGATCACATCTGTGTTCAAGGCTTCGAGCATAAAGGTCTGACGCATCAAGTCTGAGCGCAGTTTGTTGCGCGGATGGTCGCTTGGCGCCTTCATGAAAAGTGTCATGGTATGCGCATTGAGCGTAGGATTCGGGTTGATGGTGGCAATGAGGGTATTGTGTGTCGCTTCGGGAATGATCTCGAAGTTCGCACCAGCTTTGGCG
>JBEBCV010000053.1:0-17248 GCA_041157505.1 Chloroflexota bacterium
AAAAAGAATTGACCGAACTCATGGAAAATTCTCAGAACGCTGAAGAGGTCGTCAACATCTTCAACCAGTTAATGTACTACCGCGAACAGATCGAACTGGTGAAGGGGCAGATCAAGTATTATGAAGAAGCTGCTGCTCTTTCTGCCATCAGTGTTCGTTTGGTCGCAGAAGAGACCATCAAACCAGTGACCATCGGCAAATGGGAACCGAAGGGCGTCGCGTTGGAAGCCATCCAAGACTTGCTCGACTTCTGGAAAAGCTTCGTAGATTTCATGATCCGCTTCGTGATCTATACCTTGCCTGTACTGGTCACCATCGGTATACCGTTCTATCTGGCTTTCCTTGGTCTGCGCTGGGTTTTCCGCAAGATGCGCGGCAATAAAAAGAAGGTTGAACCAGAACAGAAGGAAGAGAAGAAGTAACGAGAAATGAGTAACGAGAGGATGGCTTTACGCCATCCTCTCATCTTTTCTACACGGATGAAAACAGATCGGTTTCTTGATTTGTTCCATCCATAAATTTCGTCTACGAAAGAACCTGTTTTATAATCAATTTATATGGACTCTCTCATTCAAGACGCAAAAACCCTTTTCAACGTCCACCTTACAGCGCGGCAAGTAATGGCGCTCATCAATTATGAAAAAGAGTTGATGGAGTGGAATCAGAAATTCAACCTCACCGCCATTCGCGATGTTGAGTCCATTCGCACCAAGCATTTTCTGGATTCCTATTCCTGTGTGCTGGCGTGGAAAGCCAATCCCCCGCACCGCCTCATTGACGTGGGGACAGGCGCGGGTTTCCCTGGCATTCCGCTCAAGATCATTTACCCCATCATGCATGTCACTCTGGTGGAATCGGTTGGCAAGAAAGCCATGTTCTGTCAGCACATCGTGCAAACGCTCGGGTTGGAAAATGTGGAAGTGATCCAAGCACGAGCCGAAGACCTCGGACAAAAACCAGCGCATCGCGAAACCTACGATTGGGCGGTGGCACGTGCCGTAGCCAATCTCAACATCCTGAGCGAATACCTGCTCCCGCTCGTCAAACTTGGTGGCACGATGCTTGCCCAAAAAGGCGAAACCGGACCCGCCGAAGCACAGACCGCGGAGAAGGCGATGAAAATTTTAGGTGGAAAATTAAAGCAGTTGATCCCCGTCAACCTGCCGGGCGTTGCAGATGATCGTTATCTTGTTCTGGTAGACAAAGTCGCAGCCACGCCGCCGAAATATCCGCGCAAGGCGGGCATTCCAATGAAAACTCCTCTGTAAAACAATCTAGCTCAATACCCACTCTCTTGCCTTATTCAGATCGTCGAACTGCCGAAAATCGTATCCTCGATTTCGGAAGACAGTTTCCATAAAAAGTGTGTCGCTCGTCAATTCTTTAAAAACCATGGCGATCTTCCAGTGTGTGGAAATACCGATCTGCCTATTGATCTCAGGCCGCTCATAATACTCCATCAGTTTGAACGCAAGGGTCGTTTGGCGATGGTCCACGATCTGCAAGTTGCATTGATACCGCTGCATTGCCTCCACGATCTCACCCACCATGGCATTGGCAACATCCCTGGTCATTACCCCTCTAGTTCTTATATACAAAATACATTCATCTGCAAGATATTCGATCGTCCATTCCATGAACTTTACCTTTAAATTAAAAGGGCATGGTGGTGTGATAACCACCACGCCCTAAGGATTTCTTATTTTCCAAACCACATTCTACCAAGCAGATTATCTTTCTTGATGAACTGATGGAACATCGCTGCGCCAAAATGCAGTAAAACAATCGCGAGTAAGATCCACGAGAAAAATCCGTGACCGCCGCGCGGCAGATAATCGAAGAAATTAGATGGATAAGGCGCGGCTCCGCTGAACACGGCAGGCAGGTTTGCCAGTTGGAACAAGCCAAGTCCGCTGACCGCCATACCCACCAAAATAAAATACAAGAGGAAGTGCACTGCCTTTGCCACAAAGTTCAAAAAAGCATTGCCGGCATCCGCTGGAGCAGGACGCCTGGTCGTAAAACGCAGCACAAGGCGGACGATCAACAACAAAGCGATCGCGCCACCAATGTACGTATGGCTTTGCAGCATCATCGGCTTTTGCGGATCTTCCGGCGAAATACCTGGCATGGCAAATTTACCCACACCAAGCATCATGACAACAAGCAACGCCATCAGCCAGTGAATAGCGACCAGTGCAGGATGATATCGATTGGGGGTGGATTCAGTCATAGTTATTCTCCTCTTTTCCGTTGCATACAAGACTATCCCTTAAATTACTTTCTTACAATCATGTGCGGGTGTAAAATGGATGGGTCAGATTGTCTCCCGTCGAGATTCGGCGGGCACCTTTAACCCAAGAGGAGAATCCCCCCATGTATCACACCATTATTATTGTAGGTAACGTCGGTAAAGATCCGGAGATGCGTTACACACCTTCTGGTCAGGCAGTGACCTCGTTCTCGGTCGCCACCAACCGACAGTACACCGCTGGTAACGGCGAACAGGTCAAGGAAACCATTTGGTTCCGCGTTTCCACCTGGGGCAAGACCGCAGAGATCTGCAACCAGTATGTAAAGAAAGGCTCCAAAGTTCTCATTGAAGGACGCCTCACACCCGATAAAGCCACGGGCGGTCCGCGCATTTGGAGCAAACAAGACGGCACTGCTGGCGCTTCGTTCGAAGTCACTGCGCAGACCGTACGCTTCCTCTCCTCACGCGACGAAGGCGCCAGCGGACCCATTGCTGGTGGCGGCATGGACATGGCGGAAATCCCACCCGAAGACGACATCCCGTTCTAAGTGGATATCCAAAAGCTGTAATCATACAGTTTCAACCACAGATGAAAATAGATAAACACGGATATTTGATAAACCTTGTTCTAAAATCAATAATCCCTTTCATCTGAGTTCATCTGTGGTGATTTTTTTACGAACGTATAGGTTTTATAAATCATGACCAATCCCCAAACTCCCCCAAAACAACCAGCCGGCCCCATCCTTGAACTTCCTGCAGGTGTGGAACCTGAATACGTCAACCTTGCCCGTATCGCCCACTCACCATCCGACATCGTCATCGACTTCGCCCACCTTCTGCCTGGTGAACCACGTGCAAAGATCCGCTCGCGGGTGGTGATGACCCCGCTTAGCGCAAAACTTTTGCTAAAGGCGCTTGCTGAAAACATAGCACGGTATGAAGCCGCCTATGGCGAGATCAATGTCCCTGTCAACTCTACACTCGCCGATAACCTCTTCCGCCCGTTCCAACAACCGCCCGAACCTTCCAAAGAATAGATATGCATAAACTCGAATCCATCGCCGATCAAATTCGAAAGAATTTCGACGCTCGCACCGCTGCACGTGACCAGGCATTGGCACAGGCTCGTCAGTTAACCCGTGCCTGCTCGCTTGCCATCCGCGCTGTGCACCGCGACGATACCGAGACCATGCAAGCCCAACTCCTCGAAGCTCACCGTCTTGCAGACACCCTGCGAAATTCACTAGCCGCGTATCCAGACCTCTTTCATGCAGGATACACACAAGATGCGCTTAAAGAATTCGTGGAAGCCAATGTGACTTGTGCTCTGATCAAAAGTCAGCCGCTTCCGACTCCGGAGGAGCTGGGTGTTGAACCTGCAACCTTTCTCAACGGGTTGGCGGAAGTTGTCGGCGAATTGCGCCGCCGCACCATGGATATTCTCCGTCACGGATATTCGACCGAAGCCGAACGCTTGATGGGTGTCATGGATGATATCTACTCCGTGCTCGTCACCATGGATTATCCAGATGCCATCACGAACGGACTTCGCCGTCAGACCGATCTTGCGCGCGGCATCATCGAAAAGACTCGCGGTGATATCACTTTCAGTCTGCGCGGAGGACATTTGGAACAAGCCATTGGGCGTTTGCTCAAGCAAATGAATGGCGAACAGGCTCAGGCTCCCGAAGGAGGCGAATCTTTCCCCAATATGGATGAGGATGATTGATCATGGCATCAAAAAAAGGTGGTCGTCGTTATCCCCTGGTTATATTTACACATATGATGAGCCGCTGGTGGACAGCGATCTTCGCACTTGGACTGGCTATGCTTGGGCTGGCATGGGGCATTCGAAGCTGGGGATTTGAGCAATGGCGTTGGATGACCTTTGCAGTATTGGGTGGTTTTACATCCATTGCAGGAATTACGATGTGGTTGTTCCGCAAGAGTGCGTATGTGCAACCGTTTCATGATCACCTGCGACTCGTAACACCGTTTCTGCGGTTGAATATTTCTTACAAACGATTCCGTCGAACCAGCACGGCAACCATGGGTGGGATCTTTCCACCGAAAAGTGTCTCAAAGTCGATGCAAGATGTAGTGGAACCCATTGCAAAAATGAGCGCCATCGTCATTGAGGTAAGCGCCCTGCCCATGTCGCAGAACGCGTTGAGGCTTTTCCTTTCGCCGCTTTTCTTTAAAGACAAATCTCCGCATATTGTCATCCTTGTTTCTGATTGGATGCGTTTCAGCGCTGAAATGGATAGTATGCGCCATGGCGGAAGCGATGTTCCTGATGTTCCACATCGGCGTGATATTTCCATTCTTTCCAAACTACCGAAGAAATAATGAATATTTATTTTGCATGCTCCATCACCGGCGGGCGTGAACTGGAATCTTTTTACCAGCAATTTGTCGCCGCGCTCGAAGCGGATGGTCATATCATCCCCACCTCACACCTTGCCCAATCTGAAGCCATGGAAGGGGAACGTGCGCTTACCCCCCGAGACGTCTATGAACGCGATGTGAAATGGATCCGCGAATGCGATGTTCTGATCGCTGAAGTTGGCGTGCCTTCACATGGAGTGGGTTATGAGATCGCCTATGCTTTGAATGCAGGCAAACCTGTGTTATGTCTGGCACAGGAAGGACGCCGTGTATCAAAAATGATCACTGGCAACTCTGCACTCGAAATGAAGACATATTCAACCCTTGAAGAGGCAATTACACTGGCTCACACTTTTTTGGACACTCTGTAATCTTTATGTGCTTCATCATGGGCAATGGGTGACATATTACGATGCCCAAAAACACAAAGCTGAATTAACATCAATCTTGGAGACGGTTGTAGACACCTCTCAACGCAGAAATCCAGTCTCCTCCTTTGGCGAAAGCTGACGTCGGGCGAATAACCCGACGTCAGCATTTTAATTATCTTAATTGATTCGGATGTTGAAAAATGAAGAAAGCATGGGCTGTTTATCAGCACACATCAGCTTTTTTCTGTATCCAATTTTTTCTTAAAAACAAACTCACCCACGAAATTATTGTGGGTGAGTTTGTTTAAATTTTCAAAGTGTTCTTTATTCGTGTGCAGGTAGAAGGACAACAAAGGTTGAACCAACACCAACTTTGGATTCCACCCAAACCCTTCCCTGATGGCTTTCAACAATGGATTTGACGATCGCCAACCCCAAGCCGGAGCCTTCCACATTATCTGGGCGGTTCGAAGCACGGAAGAATTTCTCGAAGACGCGATTCTGCTCATCCGGCGGGATGCCCGGTCCACTATCGGTCACACGCAGAACGATCTGATTCTCCTGCATGGAGAGGCTTAACTTCACCGCGCCATTGGGCGGTGTGTACTTGATGGCATTGCCCACCAGGTTGTCGATCATCTGACGGATGCGGATCGGATTGGCACGTAACGGTTTGAGCCCATCCGAAAACTCATAGGTCAACTGAAGATTCTTCTGTTTAATTTGATTGTCAAACACATTCAGTGAGTATTCCAGAACATTCCCCAGGTCTACGTTTTCGCGGCGGGTATCAAAACCAGATTCAAGCCGTCCAAGGTCAAGCAATTCATTTACCAAACCGGTCATGTGATGGACACCCGCGCGCAACCGTTCCAAAAACTCATGCTGCGATTCGTTAAGTGTTCCCACACGTTCGATCAATTCCATATACCCTAATACAGAGGTCAATGGTGAGCGCAGATCGTGCGATACAGTATGAATGAAATCGTTCTTTAGGCGGTCAATTTCTTTTAAGTAGGAAATATCCTGCATTGTCACTGCACTACCGATGCGCGGCAGTGGAGTGTATTGGGCGTTATACACACGTCCATCATCAAAATTGATCTCGTGATATTTCAAAGCACCGTTTCGCGCACGGTCGATCAACGCACTTAGGTCTGCGCTCGCGATCACATCTTTTACATATTTTCCAAGAATGGGGCTGCCATTCAGGTTGAATATTTCATAAACCGTATTATTCGCCAGCAAGATGCGATGATTTTCATCCAACACAAGGACCCCATCTTGAATATTGGAAATGATCGCCTCAAGTTTGGTTCGTTCTGCTTCTGAGATCTGAGCCTTTTGCTCCAAAGATGCTGTTGTGCGTTTCACTTCACGGCGCAGCCAATCACCAAGTTTTCGTGCACGAGTGAGGGTGCGCTGCACTTCATCGACGATATCATTCATCTTAAGCGGCGGATGTAAATACCCGCCAATGCCTGTTTTGATCACATGCGAAGCAAGACCGGGCGTATCTTTTTCTGCATACAAGATGATAGGCATGGTGGGAAAACGTTCAAGAATACCCGTTGAGATCGAAAAACCATCTTCCCCATTGAATAATTCACCCACGATCATCAATGCCGGGATCGCCTGCTCAATGGATTTTTCCAACCCTATCTGATCAGAAACAGTCGCCACTTCAAAATCTGCAGCACGAAAAGCCCGTGTCATCAGATCCAGAGTAGGCGATGCATCCATTGCCAGCAGAATGAGGTCCTGTTTTGACATTAATTCCTTGTTTACTTCGAAGAAGTGACCGTATTTTCAGATGCACGAGAAAGTCGTTGTAAAGCCGCCTTGATCGTTTCAAGCGCTTTCTTTTGTTCGTGGTTAAGCGCGCCAGGCATCTCCGTCAACACCAGGTTAAGTGGATACACAGCCATCTCAACTTCCGCATGAATAGTTTTGCGAAGCGTTTCAAGCGATGCATGACGTGTCTTCTCGTTCGTGCGTGCACCTTCTGCAGTCTGCTCAAGCGCACGGAAAAGTCTTGCATTTACCAGTGAAATGGAAGCATAGTCTGCCATGGCTTCGAGCAGGGTCTGGGAATCGCGCACAAACTCTTTGTCGGTCTTTCGAACCACGATCATCAGACCGATCACTTCATTCTTGATCTTGATAGGCACCACCCCGGCAGACTTGCCCAGTGACGCGATCTTGAATTTCTGTAAAGGCGCACCATTCATGAACAAACTTTCACCAGAAAGCGCCACCAGCGAACTGATGCCATCATCCACTTGCTGATTCATCTTCTTCGCCCAGGCATCAGGCAAGCCTCGCTGGGCACGCAGCAGGAAGAGATTGCCTTTATCTTCACGCAGCATCAACCAACACATATCCGCTTCGCCGAGTTGTATGGCGCTTTCAAGGATGCGGTCGAAGAGGTAACGCTGATCGTTGACCGAGGTAACTGCCTTCGCAATGGTCAAGATGGTGGTCATATCGCGCAAACGACGTTGTAACTCGTCGTTGGTCGCCTTTAATTGACGATCGAGCTTTTGACGTTCTCGTGTCTCCTGCGTTTGACGCAGAGCTCGCTCCACAATCGAAACCACCTCCGCATCACGCAGGGGCCAGAATATCACATCCATGGCGCCAAGGCGGAATGCCTGAATGGCGTCATGTTCTTGTCCTTTTTCAGCGATAACAATAACAGGGGATCTTAAGTTCTGGGAGTTAAACGCAGCGAGCAGGTCTTTTCCGCTCAAGCCGGGTAAATTGATGTTTGCAAGGATCAAATCTGGCGGAGTTTGAGCCGCATACTTCAATGCGGAACCTGCATCACCCACAACGGTTACCTGGTATCCGAGTGGTTTGAGTGCCTGTCTTCCAATCAGGTCTGCAATATCTGGGTCTGCTTCAACAATTAGGATATGTTCCCCGGTAGCCACGAGTAAACTCCTTCAAAAGATTCTATCACCTTTTCGATTACAATCTTGAAGATGAGTTTTGCGAAATTCAAACTTGCTGTTGTTATTCCCGCATACCGAACAGAGAATGAGATCCTTGATGTTCTACAGGGAATCCCCACTTTTATCCGTTACATAATTGTGGTGGATGATGCTTCGCCCGACTCAAGTGCGAACCTCGTCGCTGCTGCTGCTAAACGAAATAAACGCATCGTTCTCGTCCGCCATGAAAAAAACCAAGGCGTAGGCGGTGCCATGGTAACCGGTTTTAAAAAGGCGTTGGACCTTGGCGCGGAAATCGTAATTAAACTCGATGGCGACGGGCAAATGGACCCACGCTACATCCCCGCCCTCATTACGCCACTCATCGCAGGCGAAGCAGACTATGCCAAAGGCAACCGCTTCCGTGACTTTAGCGCTCTTCGTCAGATGCCTTTTGTGCGTCGCATTGGCAATCTTGGTTTGAGCTTTCTCACCAAAGCCGCCACCGGCTACTGGAACATCTTCGACCCCACCAATGGTTACTTCGCCATCAGTGCCGACGTGCTGGCACAACTGCCGCTCGACCGCATTGACAAAGGCTATTACTTCGAAACATCCATGCTCTCGCGCCTGTATCTGCTCGATGCCTTTGTGCAGGATGTGACCATTCCCGCACGGTACCGCAATGAAGTTTCGAGTTTATCCATCAAACGCGTGTTATTTGAGTTCCCATACAAACTCACCCGCACTCTCATCAAACGCATCATTCTCAAATACTTCATCTTCGATTTCTCGATGATGTCCATTTATTTACTGACGGGTATTCCGCTTTTACTTTTCGGTTTGATCTTTGGCATCACCAAATGGATCCAATACGCTGAACTGGGAATCGCTGCACCAACAGGCACGGTCATCTTACCCACGCTTTCAGTGATCCTTGCCATTCAAATTTTGCTTTCCGCCATCGAGATCGACCTCAACGCCGCCCCGCGCAAAGCCATCAGCAAAGCCTTGTCTGCATAAAGGTGCAACGCACAAAGGTGATTCTATGGATTACAAGCCTTACATTCCAGGATTCAAACCCGCAGACGTTGATCCACTCTCACGCTTTTTACCTGCGCTGGAAGATGGCACCATCTCAGGCTGGCTCTCGCATCAGACCTTAACCGGAAACTGGTTGCTCGACCCATTCGGATTCTCCCCGAAGCTTGTGCTCGAAGCCGCCCGCAGCGGCTACCGGGTGCTCGTCACAGCAAACAACCCCATCACACGTTTCTTGCTGGAAATTTTCGCCAACCCGCCACCCCAAGCGGACTTTGTCGCCGCGCTCGCAGACCTTGGCGCGGTTAAAAAGGGGGATGAACGACTCGAACAACATTTGCAATCCCTCTACTTAACTCAATGTGAAAAATGCGAAACACAGATCCATGCTCAAGCCTTCCTCTGGCGCAAAGGCGAGGACCTGCCCTACGCGAAAATTTACGAGTGCAAGCATTGCGGTGACTCAGGTGAACACATCGCAACTGACTCAGACAAAGAACTTGTTATGCAGGTGGCTTCAACCGACACGTTGCGCCGCACTCGTCTGTTCGAACGGGTGGTTTCTTTGAAAGATGAAGATCGTATCTACGCCGAAGAAGCCATCGAACATTATTTACCGCGTCCATTGTATGTGCTTGGCACCATTTTGAATCGGCTCGATAGTTTGAACCTCTCCGAGTCTCGCAAACGAGCACTGACAGCGCTTGTCTTGCTGATATGTGATGCAGGCAATACACTTTGGGGGCATCCGGCAGAACGTCCACGCCCGAAGCTGCTGAACACGCCGAGCCAATTTCGCGAGAACAATCTGTGGATGATGCTCGAGCGTGGAGTCAGCTTGTTTGCTGAATCAGGCTCACCCGTCGTGGTTGAGGCGTGGCCCAAGAAAATTCCAGAGACGGGCGGCATCTGCATCTATGAAGGTCGCTTGAAAGACCTTGCCCATGAAGTCCAACGAGAGATTCCCATTACGGCAGTTGTCGCTTCCATCCCAAGACCCAATCAGGCATTTTGGACTCTTTCAGCATTGTGGGCGGGCTGGTTGTGGGGCAGTGACGCAGTGGAACCTTACAAAGTTGCGTTGCGCCGCAGACGGTACGACTGGGCGTGGAGCGCCACGGCTTTGTTTGCGATGTTCAGCCACTTGGATGATTTGCTTGCTGATGGCATTCCTTTCTTCGGTTTGATACCCGAACCCGAAGCGTCTTTCATGACCTCGGCATTGACAGCTGCATCTGCGGCGGGTTTCAAGTTGGAAAGCCTTGCCCTGCGCACTGAGCATGACCCGGTGCAAGTATTGTGGAAGAGTGGGAAGAAATCTGCACCGGTTGAAATGGAAGTGGAAACAGCACGAAAAGCGATGCATGAATTTTTATTGGCACGCGGCGAACCGGCGGGATATCTACATTTGCACACAGCAGGTCTGATCGCACTGGCAGAAGCCAATGCCTTAAAACAGCCGGGAGATGAATTCGATTTTGCCATGCGCAAAACGCAAAGCGCCATGGATCAAGCGTTGAAAGACAGCCGTGAGTTCGTCCATTATTCGACAGGTGAAGGGGTGGACACAGGAATGTGGGGCTTGTCTGTGTATTCTCAAAATGAATCGCTATCAGACAAAGTGGAGGTTGCTGTTGTCACCTTTCTTCAGAAAAATCCGCAAACCATTTTTCTCGAAGTGGAAGGAGCGGTGAACGATCAACACATCGGTTTGATGACGCCCTCCAAAGGCTTGATCTATGCGGTCTTGAATTCATATGCTGAAAAAGATGGCGGCACCTGGACGCTGCGCAAGGAAGACCTTGCTACTGCACGGCGCGAAGAGATGAAAGCGGTCTTCGCCTTGTTGGAAGAGATCGGCAACCGGCTGGAATACACAATAAAGGTTGAAGATAAAGTAGTGACCTGGCTTGAAAAAGGAAAACCGGTTCGCAAATTCTATGTTCTGGCTTCTGCGTTGATCCACCGTGCGCTGGAGCATGCAGATGATCAGACTGTCATCGTCATACCTGGCGGGCGCGCAGCCCTGGCTGCTTACAAACAAGAGCGCGACCCTTCGCTCAAGGAACGTTTGAAGAAACATAATTTGACGAAGTATCGCTTAATACGCAGTGTATTGGAACTGCCCATTCTGACGCGCGAGACATTTGAAGAACAAATATCCAGCGACCCGGTTGAAAAAGCCGAAGGTCAGCTGATGATGTTTTAATTAAGAAATAAACAAGAGACCATAGTTGTAGAAAAGCAAATGAAAAAAATAATTCTTGTTCTTACCATTGCATTCCTTTTATCTTCCTGCATTTCTGTGGAGGTAAAGGAAGCAGATACTCCTGTCCCCTCTAATTTTGTCACAGCAACTCTTGCGCCCACAAAGCCGGGTTACGTCCCACCAACCATGACCGTTGCTCCGGCGATCACTTTGACCCCAACCTTTGCAGTCACGGTTGACCCGAACTGTACAGACACTGCGGTGCTTTTACGTGATGTGACCATCCCAGATGGAACGCAAGTGAACCCTGGCGCAAAATTTACCAAGACTTGGGAATTCCTCAACAACGGCACCTGCCCATGGATCGGATATACCCTCAAATTCGCGGCAGGCGACCAAATGAGTGCGCCTCTCTCCGCGCCCGTGGCTGAGACGCTGCTAAAAGAGAAGGTGCAAGTCTCTGTGGAGTTGACCGCCCCCACAGCCAATGGCTCATACACCGGTTACTTTACATTGAACAACCCCAATGGCAAGGATGTGCCCATTGGCATTGAAAAAACTTTCTGGGTAAAGATCAATGTCGGCAGTGGTGGAACCTCTCCACAAGCAACCGTCCCTGTTGGTACACAATCTTCTTCTGGCAGTTCGAGTGGAAATTGTAATTACACCCAAAACGCTGCGTATGTAAATCAGATCGCTTCGATGATCAATCAGGAACGAGCAAATGCCGGGCTTGGTACGTTGACCATCAATTCCATCTTAAGCAATGCCGCTCAAGCCCACGCTGCAGATATGGCATGCAGCGGGCGCATCAGCCATACGGGATCAGATGGGTCGTCTGCCTATGCACGAATTCTTGCTTCTGGCTACTCGCCTTCATATTCTGAAGAGATCATCTATGGGGGCGGTGGTCCTCAGGCAGCCATGACATGGTGGATGAACGACCAGATCCATCGCGATGCCATTCTTAATCCCAAATCCACAGAGATGGGGGTTGGATATGCGTATCTCGCCAGCGGTTCATATGGAGATTATTTTGTGGTGGAGTTGGGGAGTCCGTAATAAAGAGAGGCTCATATGTCATGGCATATGAGCCTCTCTTTATTTATTTTAAAAAGGGTGATATGGCTTCAAACCACATTTGAGCAATAATGTCATAACCAGCTTGGTTGGGGTGATTGCCATCATCATATAGAGTTGCAGAGTTGGTAAAAATATCGGTGGAGTAAAAGTCTACTGTGAGCGCGCCATATTGAGCAGCTTTATCGCGAATGATCTGGTTATACACTTCCACATGAGCTGACATGCGATCCAATTCTTCAGATGTAATGGAGACAAATGCTTCGCCTCTTAATGCCACCGGGCGTTTGGATTGGTCGTCCAGGAGTGCGATCACTACCTGGGCTCCGGTTCCACGCAATTGACTGAGGATGGTATCGATATTCGCTTCGAAACGTTGAGCATCTGAAGCGTCGCCTTCATCGTTTATATCGCCTCCGTATTCATACAAATACCAAAGGTCATTACTGCCGATCCATACCAATGCCAAAGCCGCTTTCCCTTGGACGGTTGCATTCTGCAACTCACCTACCGCACGTGTCAGTTGACTTTCAAGTCCCTGATCGCCATTGATGAGCGCATCTGAACTCCAGCCAGATTGACCGAAATTGGTGAGGGTCGAATCTGGGCGAACGGCATTGACCATCTCCAATAAGCGCCCGGGATACCCGCGGCCTGAGTCGTCGCCGTCACCTTGGGTGAGGCTGTCGCCGAGGGCAACAATATGAACAGGTCCGGCAGGGAGCGGAGCAGCAGGTAGAACATCAATGGATGGATTAATGTCTGCTTGAGTCGCATCCGCTGTTTGAGGAGCTTCGCTTTTGGATTCTTCAGTGGCTGGTTCGGTAGAGAGAGTAGAACCCGGTAAATTACATGCAGATAAGAGCAGCGCGAAAAGCAATATATATTTTTTCATGATATGTCCTCGGCTTGTATTTCTTTGAATTATACAGAGACGATTCTTTTTGGACATGTCAAAAATGTTATGTCAAGATATGCCTCATCACAGGCTGATATTCAGGGAAGACGTCACCCGTCGCGGAGTTATTCAATCGCTTCGTCAAAATCTCTGAAAGCACATCGCGATAATCGGTTGTGACAGCCAAGTCGCCGGGACCGATGAGTTGACCTTCTTCCAAACCGGGCCATTGCCCGTGGACTTTGCCGCCGTCCACGTTGCCGCCGAGGACCATCATCATGCTGCCGTGACCGTGATCGGTGCCGAGGCTGCCGTTCTCATAAGCACGCCGCCCAAACTCAGACATGGTGACGGTGGTTAGTTTGTTCATGTGGTCTGCCATATCGGCATGGAAGGCAGCGAGACCTTCGGCGAGGTCTTTCATCAGATTCGGCATGAGACCAGTCATCGAGCCTTGAGTGAAGTGTGTGTCCCAACCGCCGAGGTCAATGGCTGAGACCTCGAGCCCGACTTCAGATTTGATAAGCATGGCAGTTTGTTTGAGGGCGAGACCAAATTCAGAATCAGGATAAGCAATTGGCGAATTGTATTTGAGTGGATCGAGTTTTTGCAGTGTATCCATAATAGATAACGTATCTTGACCCAAGGCATCCTCTTGATACACATAATTCAATGCAGCCCTCATTTGCTGTAAGGCGCGTGCATCGCCGCCGAGGTGAAAGTCTGCGATGGAGCGCAGGGCAGAGACGGGGACACTTCCGCTCAAACTGCGCTGTGGGCGGGTGCCCATGCCCACGGCTCGCAATGGCGAAGAATTTCCGGTATTCAAGGTGGCGAGGTGACGTCCGATCCAACCTGAGGCGGGACCGCGTTCATCGTCCACGCCGCGCTCCATCAGTTCCATCGCTTTGAAATGACTGCGCGATTCATCCGGTGCGCCACAGGCATGGATGATGGCGAGTTGTCTACTTTGCCAGGCTTCGAGCAGTGAACTCATGTTTGGATGAAATCCGAAGAAACCATCCAAATCTACAACTCTTTCTTCTTTCATCTTTCTTCCATCATCAGGTCTTGCAATTCCCAATGTTGGGCGCAATTGATAATAGGCTTCTTCGCCATGCGGCACGACCATGTTAAGCACATCCGCGGCGCCGCGCAGGAAGACGACTACGAGTGTGTCTCCACGCGGGGCAGTATTCTTCGGTGCGAAGGACAGGCGCGGCATCCAGGTTTTTTGTGGGTGTTGGATTAAGGGTAAGGTTTCTAACATCTAAATCTCCATTATTTTTTTCCGTCATTGCGAGGAGGGCGATAGCCCGACGAAGCAATCTCATGAGCCGAGGTGGAGATTGCTTCGGGCAAAGAACAAGAGCGCCCTCGCAATGACGGAACGCTAACGCCACTGAAATGCAGGGGACGCGATCAGACTTGCGGCGATGATTTGCAGAGTCTCTTCTTCGGTGGCACCCGCCGAATGGACGGTATCAATCATCCCGTCGCGCGTGAGGCGATCTAACGGTGAGTTTAAAAGCAATGAGGTGAGTGAATCCACGTCGGTGTGTAAACTGCCGGTAGAGGCGATATCCAATAAAGCATTGAGGTTGTGGATTGTTTTTGGAAACTCGTTGCGGATCAATTCAAATGCGAATTGCCAACGCGGCATGAGGTTGCCTTGCCACGCGTCGCTGTGGTCGGGGTAGCCATCGGGCGTCGTCCAGTTGAAATACATTTGTCCCATTTGCATGAGCGGGTTATGCATGGCAACGCCATCGGTTTCAACGTTAAGCATGCGCAGCGCGGAAAGCACAAAGTTGAGCGGACGTTTGTATTTGGGTTGCGCGAATGCGAGACCATCAAGCAGGATGACGCGCAAGACCGATTTGATATCGCCTTTGGTGGCGAGAAATGTTTGTGCGGCTTTCTCGATAATTTCTCGCGGCGGTTCATCAGCGATGAAGCGACGTGCGAGTTTGGTGCAGATGAATTTTGCAGTGGATGGATGCAAGGCAAGATGTTCGATGACCTGCTCCACTTCACGCTGCCCCGATTCCTGAATAGCGAGACCCAGAACATTTTTCTCGCCGGGTTCGTGTTGATCTTCCTTGAAGACGAAATCGCCAAGCCAGAAATGTTCCTTGACCGACCAACCCGTGAGACAACGCGCGAGTTGCATAACGTCATCTTGAGAATAGCCGCCATCCACGCCGAGGGTGTGGAGTTCCATCAACTCACGGGCATAGTTCTCGTTGGGAGTGCCTTTGACATTGGCTTGGTTATCGAGATAGATGAGCATGGCGGGCGAATGCGCGGACGCCCACACAAGGTCGCGGAAATTCCCGAGGGCATGTTTGCGGATCACATCGCGGTCATCGACGGTCTTGAGATAGAAACACGGTTCTTTCTCGATGAAGATGTTGAAGTGGTCGCTCCAGAAATCCGCCATCACTTCGTAGAGTTGACGCTTGCTGTAGAGTTGACGTAAAAAGGTGGCTTGACGTAACTCGTTGATGGGATGCTCTCGGTCGTAGCCGTCGAAAAGTTGATTGGTGATGGCTTCGATCTCGTTGGCTGCCATGCCCAAGGTTTTGAAGGGTGAAAGTTGCAGGTCTAAGGCGAGGTCATTGATGGTTTCGAAGTCAAGTTGTTCTTCGATGTAGTTTGCCAAGCCGATCTCTGCCAAGCGGGTGCGTTCGTCTACTCTCGCACCAAAGGTGATGCGATTCAGCGCGGTGAAATCTGCAGTGCTAAGCGGACTCCACGGGACGGCAGGCAAGTCGTCCGTGAGTCGTCGCACAGCGGGAGCGCAGGCGTTGAGGGCGGCGCTGGCGGAGAGAAGTGTGGCAAGTTTGAGGAAGTCTCTACGAGAAAGGGGCATGGGAACCAGTGTTCAGTGTTCAGTAACCAGTAATCAGTAAATGAAAGTGGCTGTTGATGAAAGAGGAAAGAGTTTAAGGTTGTGCGTGGAGTGGAGTTGCTGAAGGTTGAGTCTTCTCACGTGGAGACCAGTTGAGCAAGGCAAAGCCGGTTGCTCCAAAAGAAATCAGGATGATGGGAATCCACACGAAGAGCCAGCCGATGAGCGGGAAGAATGCGGCAAGTTCGAGAATGACAGCACCGCGGATGAATCCGTTCAATGGAGTTAGGTTGCTATGTTTGGTAAGTCTCGCACCGAGGTGAGCAGCGATGCCAGCCGAGCCAATGGTAGAGATGGCGAGCGCAGCGCCAAGCAGAATCCAGCCGATGAATTTGGCGGGTCCGAATGGAAGCGCAAGCAGAATGACGATGGGAATGGTCACGGCAATGACGAGGATGAGTCCCAGCCAGAATGCCCCCCAGGGAGTCTTGTCCACGCGGGTTTGAGCGCGGGCAATCAGGGATGGGAACAACAGCCACCATGCGGTGAGCATGGCAGGGAAGGCGATTCCGATAATGAGCAGGATGAAAAAGATGGCAGAGATGTCAGCCATGGGGTATGTCCTTTCGTTTTTGATTGATGTAAGTGATACAGGGATGATGCGAAGAAAGTTGCAGTTTGAATCCACGAAGAGCACGAAGTTACACAAAGGTTTAAATTAAAAAGACGCGAGGTGGGCGCGTCTTTTATGAAAGAGGAAAGAAGAAAGAGATAGGTTTAACTTTTTTGGAAGAATCCCAGGATCGTTGCACCAATGCCAGTGAAGGCAACATAAGGCAATAACAGGAACCAGCCGACGAAGGGCAAGGCGCAGGCGATGCAAAGGATCACCGAACTCCAGAGATTGCGTTTCCATGCAGACATATCTGGGAAGAGGCGCTCGGCGAGGTGTTGGACGGTGGAGGTCAGCCCAAGGCTCAAGAGGACGGAGAGAAAGGCGAGAATGAGCAAGGCGGGGATGGTGAGTATCCCTTTGACGAAGGAACCTGCATTCTCAGCAAGCGAGAGCATGACAAAAGCGATCAAGCCGAAGAAGAAAAAGTTGACCATGCCCAAGCCAAAAGATCGCCCCGGCGTGAGGCTAAGGCTGGTTTGGGTCTTGGCAACGCGGTTGGTAAATAATGCGCCAATGACGAGGAAGTAGGCAGCGAGGG
>JBEBCV010000054.1:0-4665 GCA_041157505.1 Chloroflexota bacterium
GCCGATGACGGCGAGCCTTAACCGACGACCTAAAAAGTCAATGACTGGATTCAACGACATCTTATTTCTCCTTTGCTAAAAATGCGCGGATCGATTCGACAACTAATTTGTGGTCTTCTTCCTGCGGCAAGCCAGAGACGGTAATTGTCCCGACCATGCCTGTCCCTTTGATGATGATGGGGAAGCAGCCGCCATGCGCCGCAAATTCACTTTCGGGAATGAGATAAGACTGTTCGATCGTTTTGCCTTTGTGCTTGAGCATTTGCCCCATGTAGAACGAACTATGACCGAAGCGATTCACCAGCCGCACTTTTCGTTTGACCCATTCATCATTGTCCGCGGCGGTGCCTGGCATGCTGTAATGGAAGAGTTGTTGCTGTCCGCGGGTGATGTCAATAGTGATGGGGAGGTTGTCATGCATGGCGCGTTCCACCATTTGAGTTCCCAGTTGCCAGGCGCTCGTCTCATTGAAGTATGCGAACTGAAGATCCTGTTCCGCTTGCAATAATTCCTTCAATAATTCTTCCATTTTTGACCTCTATCTAAATGTTGCGCCTGGATTTAGCAAACAAAACCAAAGCGACAACTGAATTCGCTTTTTTAGTATGTATTTAATTGCTTCGGAGGTTGATTGTGCGAATTGTGAAAGGCTCAGACGGAACGACTGAGCCTTTGATTGTGAACGATGAATTATGAGCTCTTGCTCTTGTTGTAGACATCGAAGAACACGGCTAGCAAGAGTACGAACCCTTTGATTGCCTGCTGCCAATCGATACCAATACCCAGCAGTGACATGCCGTTGTTCATAACACCTACAAGGAAGGCTCCCACCACGGCACCGATCACCTTACCAATACCACCGCTTGCGGAGGCGCCGCCAATAAAGCAGGCTGCGATCACATCCAATTCGAAGCCTTCACCTGCATTCGGAGTGGAACTGTTCAAGCGCGAGGCAACGACCGTACCTGCCAAAGCCGCCAGAGCACCCATATTTACAAAAGTGAAGAAGAGAAGCCGTTGGGTATTGACGCCAGAAAGGCGAGCCGCTTTTTCGTTGCCGCCAAGAGCATAGATGCGGCGTCCGATCACGGTTTGGTTGGTGATGAAGGAGTAAATGGCAACCAACGGGAACATGATTACGAGCAGGTTCGGAATTCCTTTGTAGGAAGCCATTAAGTAGCAGAAGCCCAGCACAGCAAATGTGATCAAGACTTGTTTGGCAATGAAGAAATAAAGAGGGGGAACTTCGAAGCCATACTTGAGTTGGTTTCGTCGTGTGCGCAGATCGGCAAATATCAGAAGGATGGATACCAATACACCGATCACAATGGTTGTAAGGTGGAACCCTTCATAATTGAAGAAATCCGGGATGTAACCGCCACTGATATTGCGGAAGCCTTCGGGGAAGGGACCAATCGACTCACCGCGAACCATGACCAGAGTGAGACCGCGGAAGATCAACATGCCAGCCAATGTCACGATGAAGGCGGGTATCTTAAGATAGGCTACCCAATATCCCTGCCAGGCGCCGATCAGAGCGCCAACACCGATAGCGATCACCATGGCAAGTTCCCAGTTCCAGCCCCATTTTACGATCATAACGCCAACAATGGCGCCAATGAAAGCGGCAACCGAACCGACGGAAAGATCGATCCAGCCGGAAACGATGATCAACAACATACCCAAAGCCATGATGATGACATAGCTGTTCTGAAGGACCAGATTCGTGATGTTGATCGGCTTCATTAAAATTCCATCGGTCATGAAATAAAAGAAGATCATGATCACGATCAACGCGATCAACATTCCGTACTCGCGAATATTATTTCTGAAAAGGTTCGACAAAGTTTTCATTGTTCAATAGCCTCTTGGTCAAACATGATATGCTTCATTACGATTTCTTGTGATGCTTCTTTGGCAGGCATTTCGCCAACGATCTTCCCATCTCGCATGACATAAATTCGGTCGCAGACCCCTAAAATTTCGGGAAGTTCCGAAGAAATGAGAATGATCGCCTTACCTTCATTGGCAAGTTGATTGATGATGGTGTAGATTTCATATTTTGCACCCACGTCAATGCCGCGGGTGGGTTCATCCAGAATGAGAATATCCGGGTTCGAGAACAGCCATTTGCTAAGTACCACTTTCTGCTGGTTCCCGCCCGATAGGTTCAACGCCAACTGTAAAATGCTTGAGCATTTAATGTTCAGTTTGTCGCGATATTCACGGGTTACGGTCAGTTCTTTGGGTTCATTAATGATGCCACGGTCGGCGATGGCTTCCAGGTTGGCTAATGTAATATTGTCCTTGATCTCTTCGATAAGAACAAGTCCATAGGCTTTTCTGTCTTCAGTTGCATAAGCGATGCCGTTCGTAATCGCCTTGTCGATGGTGCTGATGTCGATTTCTTTTCCGTTTTTGATCGCCTTGCCGCTTATGCGTGTTCCATAAGCCCGACCAAAAATGCTCATTGCAAGTTCTGTTCTGCCCGCGCCCATTAACCCGGAGATGCCAACTACTTCTCCCCGATGGACCTTGATATTTACGTTATTACTAACTTTTCGGTCTTCATGTTGTGGATGATAAACATTCCAGTTCTGTACTTCGAATACAACATCACCGATCTTTGATTCACGCGGAGGGAAACGGTGGGTGATATCGCGTCCGACCATTCCACGGATGATGCGGTCTTCTGTGATGTTGTCTTTTTTGCAATCCAGGGTTTCAATTGTAGCGCCGTCACGAAGGATGGTGATCGAGTCGGCTACCTTGGAAACTTCGCTAAGTTTGTGAGAGATCAAGATGGATGCAATACCGTTTTCCTTGAATTGAAGCAGTAACTCAAGGAGTTTCTCGCTGTCTGTTTCGTTTAGCGATGCAGTGGGCTCATCAAGGATCAGTAGCTTGACCTTTTTTGCCAATGCTTTTGCGATTTCAACCAATTGCTGTTTGCCCACACCAATATCTGTGATCAATGTGTCTGGCGATTCATTTAACCCCACTTTATTCAATAATTCTTTGGTTCGTAAAATGGATTCGTTCCAGTCAATAATCCCGAACTTCGCGCGTTCATTGCCTAGAAATAAATTCTCAGCGATGGAAAGATAAGGGATCAGGGCAAGTTCCTGATGGATGATCACCAAACCGACCTCTTCCGACTGGGAAATATCCTGGAATCTGCATTCCTTCCCTTCGAAATAGATCTCTCCCTCGTAGGAGCCGTATGGATAGACACCGCTTAGCACCTTCATGAGGGTGGATTTTCCAGCTCCGTTTTCCCCTACCAAAGCATGGATCTCGCCCCGTTCCACACTAAAGCTTACATTATCCAGCGCTTTTACGCCAGGGAATGTCTTCGTAATGTTCCGCATTTCGAGGATAACTTCAGACATGGTTCTCTATCCTTAATATTTTTTCCTACTATTTTACTGCTTTAAGAAATTGGTGTGTGGGGGGAACCCCACACACCAATTTAAAAACCAATTACTTCAGATCTTCAGGCTTGATGTAGCCGCTCTCAACGAGGAGCTTCTCATAGTTGCTGAGATCAACGCTGTAGGGGGTCAACAGGTAGGAAGGAACGACCTTGACGCCGTTGTTGTAGGTTTCAGTGTCGTTGATGTCAACGGTTTCGCCCTTGAGAGCCTGATCAACCATCTTGGCGGTCTGAGCAGCGAGTTCGCGGGTGTCTTTGAACACGGTGTAGGTCTGTTCGCCGGCGATCATGGCCTTGACGGAAGCAACTTCTGCATCCTGACCGGTGATGACAGGCCAGGGCTGGTCAGCGGTGCCGTAACCAACGCCGCGCAAGGCAGCGATGATACCGCGGCTAAGACCATCGTACGGGGAGAGCACAGCGTCAACGCGCTTGTCGGTGTAGTTGGCGCTCAGGAGGTTCTCCATGCGGGACTGAGCAACAGCGCCGTCCCAGCGGAGGGTACCAACCACGTCCATGCCCATCTGACCGGACTGAACAACGAGTTTGCCTTCGTCGATGTAGGGCTGAAGAACAGACATAGCACCATCATAGAAATAGAAGGCATTGGTGTCGTCGGGGGAACCACCGAAGAGTTCAACGTTGAAAGGACCAGCCTGATTTTCGAGGTCGAGACCTTCGATGATCTGGGTGCCCTGGATCACGCCCACACCGAAGTTATCGAAGGTGGCGTAGTAATCAACATTCTCGGTCTTGGAGATCAAGCGGTCGTAAGCGATCACGAGCACGCCTTGTTCCTTGGCTTTGGCAAGAACGTCAGAGAGGGTGGAGCCGTCGATCGCGGCGATCACGAGCACATCAGCGCCCTTGGTGACCATGTTTTCGATCTGGGCGATCTGGTTCGGGATGTCGTTATCCGCAAACTGCAGGTCGGTGGCGTAGCCGAGTTCTTCGAAGGACTTGACCATGCTTTCGCCGTCAGAGATCCAGCGGGTGGAAGTCTTGGTGGGCATGGAAATACCGACCATTTTCTGATCGCCACCTTCGCTGGTGCCGCCGCCTGAACCGCCACAGCCGGCGAGTCAAGGCTGAGCAGTACGAGAACTGCCAACAGGTTGTAAAGCAATTTCTTTGACATTTTTTTCTCCTTGATGGATTTTGATATTGCTGGTGTAGATCTAAAGTTGACAGGGTGGGGGACGTTCAGCATAACGCGCTCCTGTCTGGAA
>JBEBCV010000055.1:0-3475 GCA_041157505.1 Chloroflexota bacterium
CCACATATTCCTGAGAACCGGTGATCGCCGTCGCGTGACCATGCCAGAGATTAAGAATCTCGATCGAAGCCATGTTGCAGCCATCGTACCCGACCACATCAATGAAACCAAGTGCGGGCAGTGCTGCCTTTTGTTCTTCGTAATCGAGCGTGTCGCCATCGGTATCATCTGCCATCACAAAGCCCGGGTGCCAGTTCCAGCCGTGACCCCAGAAGATCAAAGCATAATGATCAGCAGGATAATTCGCTTTTGTAAATGTCACAAAATCGATCAACGTTTGTGGATCGCCCATATTGCGTTCGCCCCAATCTGCAATGGCATTTGCGCCATCGGCGGTCATACCTTGGGTAACGCGGAATAATTTTGTAGTCTGCCAATCGCCATAGCTCGTGTCGTAGCCGGGACCACGGTCTGCCAGAGCGATCACTTGCACGTCTGCATTGGAGCCAATGGCACCAAGTTCATTTTCGATATCCAAAACAACATAGTCTTCCAGATTATTATCCCCCGAGATATACACCATCACAGTCCACTTGGCTTGCGATGCGGGTGGAGCAGCAACGGCGGCTCCGGTGAGGGTGGCGAGCAAAACAAGAATGAATATGAATGTAACAGTAATACGGGTTGGTCTACGCATAAACTCCTCCAGATAAATTTGTTGAATTAGTATAGCATTCTGAATAGGACGATTCAAGTACGAATTTGAGGATATACTTTCGATATGAATATCCAAGATGCCTATAATGAATGGTCCGGTATCTATGACTCGAACGTCAACCGCACGCGAGATCTGGATGCTGAAGTGACCCGCCTCCTTCTTAAGGAACAACGGTTCCCGTCCATTCTAGAGATCGGCTGCGGGACGGGGAAGAACACCGAGTTTCTTGCCCAGATCGGTGATGCTGTGCTGGCATTCGATTTTTCCGAAGGGATGATTGCCAAAGCCCGCCAAAAGATAACAGCGAGTCACGTCCGTTTCGAACAGACAGATATCACCAAACCCTGGAATTGCTCTCCCAATTCATTTGACCTGATCACTTGTAACTTGGTTTTGGAGCATATCGAGAATCTAGACCACATTTTCGCTCAAGCCGCGCGGACCTTACGCAGTGGGGGATGGTTCCTTATCAATGAATTGCATCCCTTCAAGCAATACGGCGGCACCAAAGCCCGCTTCGAGAGAGGCGAAGAGGTTGTCGAGGTGGATGTATTTGTCCATCACATTTCAGAGTTCATACACTCTGCCGAAAAGAACGGACTTAGGCTGGTGAAGTTTGATGAAGTCTGGCATGTGGACGACGTGGGCAAGCCCCCTCGCTTGGTTTCGTTTGTCTTTCAGAAATGACGATGGACCACTGACTATGGACTATGGAAAAGATCGTCCATCGTCAGTGGTCTATTGTCCATCCTCGTTCTTTTACTTTTTACGTTTGGGCAGATCGCATGCAAGCAGAATGGGGAAATTTTTGTTCTGGATGCGCTCGCGGTATGCTGTGTGGAGCATGAACTCTTCGCCGGGTGTTTGCCAGGGGTAGGACAAGAACGCGCCGCTCCGCACAACGTTTGGAACTTCTCGCGGTTCCCAAGCGGATCCATCCAATGGGGCGTTCTTATAGCCCAAATGCCAGCCATCTTCCACCCAGGTGCCCCAGCCAAGCCCACAGACGCCAAAGGGATGATCGTCTTCGAGTAGTTTGCCTGAGCGGATCCGTTGCACGTAGGCTTGAGGGTCTTCTTCACCAGAAAGCCATGTCTGTGTGCCGCCAGCACGGGCGATGTATTCCCACTCGGCTTCTGTCAGCAATCTGGTATCGCTTTGCTCGGTGAGTTGCAGGGCGGCTTTCGCACCATACCAGTAGATCTTGTGATGCCCATCTAATAGCTCTGCCAACTTGGTGAATTTTTTTCCTTGTGCTCCTGTAACTGGTGCTTGAGCGCACAAGAATGGGGGAAGTTTTACGGTATGCGCAGGGCGGGCGGTTTCTGCAATATCACGCGCAAAGTATTTGGCTTCTTCAATTCCATGTTTCTTGGCAAGGCGGGTTAGTTCATTCTTTTCGTCATCGGTGAGACCCATGCTGTATTTCCCACCGGGGATGGCGATGAAGTGCAGTTTTAGTTTTGCATTTTGAAATCGCGCCAACTGATGCACGCCGACAAGATCAACAAAGGAGAAGTCTTCGCCCAACGATTTGGCAAGCGACTTGGCGACTTTGTTCTTCTGCGAAGCCTCCAGCTTGGACCAAACTTTCAGAGTGGCGAGCTCAGGCCAAAGGTCCGCGTGTGAGGCGTTGCGGGTCGATCTTCTGATCGGGCGTTGAGCAGTTCCATAACTTTTGCGGGTCATATCCACGAATACGGCGTGGTCATAATCGAGGTGGGGTCGGTTCCATGTTTTGCGGTCGCCAATGGAATTTTTTTGCCCGATGATGTCGAAGTCCTTGGCAGAGAGCAGGGACTTGAGATCGTCGAAAGATTCAATATGGTTGAGAATGGCTTCGACGATCTGTCCATAAAAACCAGGTTTGATGCCTTTGAGCGAAACGCCTGCTTTGTTGGCGATCTCGATCAGACGTGCTTCTGGCAGATGGCAAAGCCCATGATACGCTCGTGGGTATTCTGTGATGTCATAGTCCATATTGATCTCCGTTCCTCATTAATTATGTCAGTCTTTTTCATGGTTGCGAAGCTATTGCACCCTGCCAGACTAATTGCTAAAAAGATCGAACTGTGCCATGGCAGATTCAATTTCTTTTATGGTTTGTTTTAGATCGGCAACAACATCATCATACGATCGTGAAGAATTGGCATCTTCGACATTCTTTGCATAATGAAAGCCGATGACCTGGGAGCCAGCCGGGTCTTTAAAGAACTTGAATGCGTTAAATTCGAGATATCCTACACGAGTGGAAGTGGGATAGAAAAAGTCCAGTATGACTTCATTGGCGCTGTCATTTTGAAGGAGTGAATACTTCAATTCTGGATACTGTTGGATAAAGGCATTGGCGATCCGGTTGGCGAAATCGATCGGCTCATTTCCCGCGGGATTGACCGGGTAGACCTGAATCTCGACCAGTTCGAACCAATCAGATGGAGATTCGTTGGGGAGATAATATTCGAGTCTTTGAACCTGTTGATCTGTGGACATGAATTGGAGTTCAAATGTTTTACCAATAAATTCGATCGTTTGAATGCCAGTGACAGAAGAAACCTCAGTTTGTTCGGCAGGTACACTTGGAATGGCAGTGGGACTATCAGGTAAAGTAAGTTCTGGTACTGGTCACAAGAGTGGGGGTGGGTTGAGGTGCTAAAGCAGGGATGAGGGAGCATCCCAGTGACCATACGATCAAGAGCATAAAGATAGGGAATTTGGATCCGATCGATCTTTTCATCATGTTTTCTCCGGCGAAGATATGAATTGCCGGGCAACTATATCAAATAGCCATGATTCAGAAATGGGAAATTGGTAAGGTGT